>JAICKM010000124.1 GCA_025927935.1 Chloroflexia bacterium
CGGCGCGGATGGCCTCATGGAGCGCCGCCGCCGCCCCGGACGCCTCGATACACACGTCGGCCCCACGCCCGCCGGTCAGCCGCTTGATCTGCTCCGCCGCCGATCCCGCTCCGGCATCCAGGGCGGCGTCGATGCCCAGCCGGCGGGCCCTTTCCAGGCGCAGCGGGTTGAGATCGACCCCAAGGACCTCCGCCCCCGACAGCTTCGCCAGGCGGGCGACAAGTTGCCCGACCACGCCCAGCCCGAACACGGCCACCGTTTCGCCCAGGCGGATGCCCGCGTCGAGCACGCCGTTCAACGCGATGGCCCCGATGTGCGAGAAGATGCCATAGAGCGGATCGACATCCGGCGGCAGGATGTGCTCGCGGGCATAGGCCGCCGTGCCGATGTGGATCGTGCGGTGGCCCCACGTGCCGTATACCCGGCTGCCCAGCGGCAGGTTCCGCACGCCTGGCCCCACTTCCACCACCTCCCCGATCTCTTCGTAGCCCGCCGTCACCGGATACTCGATGCTCTCATGCCGGGGATCGCTGAGGAACAGCCGCTGCTTCGCATCCCAGCGCTTATGCAGATACGGGTTGGTGTCGCGGTACATCGTTAGCTCGGTGCCCGCGCTGATGCCGGAGAACAGGGTCCGGTAGCGCACCTCGCCGCGCTGCAACAGCCGGTCGGCTTCCTCTAGAAAGCTGATTGTGCGCGGGCCGCTGAACGCGACCTGCACCCGCGGCCATGTGTGATCCGTCTTCTCGACTGCCGGGTCCGTCTGCCCGCCGATGAGGCTCATGGTCGGGTTCTCCGCAATAGGGCTGTGCCGGCATCCGGTCATAACCCCATATTCTGTACCGTAAAGACGCGAAGATCCCGAAGAACAAGACTGATATAAATACTCTTCGCGCCCTTCGTTTCTTCGCGGTGAATTTACGAGCGGCTCAGCTAAGCGGCAGGGCCGCGCCGCTGGCGGGGTCAAGCCAGCGCAGTTTAGCCGGGTCGGGCCGCAGCCAGAGCTGCCCATCGGGCGCCGCCGGGAAGTCAACCGGCGTGACCACCTTCAAATCCTGCTCCCCAATCCGCATGGTCAGCAGCAGGTGCGACCCCAGCGGCTCGACCACCAGCACCCGCGCCGGCATGGCGCCCGCGCCCGGCTGCGCCAGGCTCTCCACGTTCTCGGCGCGCAGCCCCACCAGGACCTCCCGCCCGTCGAGCGCGGCGAGCGCGGCGGGCGCGGGCAGCGCTTCGTCGCCGATGTGGACCTGCGGGCCGCGGCCGTTGGTCGCGATCCGTCCGCGCAGGAAGTTCATGGGCGGGTTGCCGATGAAGCCGCCCACGAAGGTGTTGGCCGGGTCGGTGTACACCTTCATCGGCGCGTCCACCTGCTGGATCCGCCCGCTACGCATCACCGAGATGCGGTCGCCCATGCTCAGCGCCTCCACCTGGTCGTGGGTGACAAAGACCGTGGTGGCATGGATGTCGTGCAGCAGCCGCTTCAACTCGGCGCGCATCTGCATCCGCAAGAGGGCGTCCAGGTTGCTGAGCGGCTCATCCATCAGCAGGACCGCCGGGTCCATCACGATGGCCCGCGCGACCGCCACGCGCTGGCGCTGGCCGCCGCTGAGTTGGGAAGGGTGGCGATCCAGGTACGGTGCCACCTGCAACATCTCCGCCGCCTGCCGCACGCGCGTCTGCACCTCCGGGCCGGGGCGCTTCTGCATCCGCAGGCCGAAGGCGATGTTCTCGAACACCGTCATGTGCGGGAAGACGGCATAGTTCTGGAAGACCATGGCGATGTTGCGCTTGCGCGGCGGCCAGTCAGTGATGTCCTTGCCCCCGATCAACATGCGCCCGGCGTCGGGCAACTCCAGCCCGGCCAGGCAGCGCAGCAGCGTCGTCTTGCCGCAGCCGCTCGGCCCCAGCAGCACCATGAACTCGCCGTCTTCGATGGTCAGGCTCACACCATCCACCGCAGCGACTTTGCCGAACATCTTCACTACGTTGTCGATCACAATCTGGGCCACTGGTTCCCCCTGGGGCCGGAGACGGGCGGCTTCCGGCTACTTGATCACCTGCCCCCACATATTGAGCAGGTAGCGGCGGATAATGAAGATAAACACGAGCGAAGGGATGATCAGCGCGAAGCCGCCCGCGAAGCGCACCGGCAAGGGCGATCCGTTGAGCACGGTCAGCACATGGGCGGGCAGCGTGTGGTTACGTACCGTCAGAATAGTGGCCGCGAACACTTCGTTCCACGACAGTACGAACGCGAAGATGGCCGCCGCGGCCAGGCCCGGCAGGGCCATCGGCAGCACGATGCGCAGGAACGCCTGCATCCGGTGGCAGCCCAGGGTCAGCGCCGCCTCTTCCAGTTCGTTGGGCACGCTCACAAAGATACCGGCCGTGATCAGAATCGTCTGCGGCAAGGCCAGCGCGACATGTACGATGGCGACTGCCCACAGCGTATCGTAAAGCTGCCAGTTGATGAAGGTGATCGCCAGCGGGATCGAGAGGATGACAATGGGAAAGGCGCGCGTGGTCAGGATGGCGATCTGGTAGGCTTCCCGCCCGCGAAAGGCGAAGCGGGCCAGCGCGTAGCCCGCCGGGGCGCCGATGGCGATGGCGCCCACCACCGTCATCAGCCCCACCAGCACGCTGTTGACCGCCGAGGACAGCACGCCGTAGGAGTTGAGGAAGAAGGCCAGCGTGTCGAGCGAAATCGGGCGCGGGAAGAAATCCTTGGGCCAGTTGTAGACCGCCTGCCGGGTGCTCAGCGAGGCCACCGCGATCAGGTAGATCGGCAGCAGCGTCCAGATCACCAGGAGCGCGGCCAGCACATACAGCGCCATCCGCCCCACCTGGCGCGACGCGCTCTGCTGCCGCCGCGCGGGCGCCACCGGGGAATCTTCCGCCCCAACGGGTGCGCCAAGCTGCGCCGCCTGGTTCATACGCTCGCCTCCCCTGTTGCCGGGCCCATACCCGCCCTCTCCCGCCGCCCGCGCGGGCTAGGCTCAGGCCAATTCTTCGCTGCGTGTGCCCAGCACGCGCAGATAGATAAACGTGTTGAGGATCGACAGCACCAGGATCACCATGGCATAGGATGCGGCCACACCAACGTCGCGGTAGTTGCCGTACCAGTTATAGGCTTCGCCCGCCAGCACCGGCAGCGTGTTCCCGGCCAGCGCTACCACCACCGCGAAGACCTGGAAGGCAAGGATCGTCCGCAGCACCAGCGCCACCTGCAAGCTCGGTCGCAACATCGGCAGGGTCACGTAGCGCAGCCGCTGCCAGCCGGTGGCCCCGAACACCTCGGCGGCTTCGCCGTAGTCCCTGGGGATCATCTGTAGCCCGGCCACCAGGATCACCATGACAATCGACGTGGCCCGCCAGACCTCGGCCACCACCACCGCGGTGAAGATGCCGGTCGGGTTCTCATAGCTGAGGAACGGGACCGACCGCAGCCCGAACTGATTGAGAAGGGAGTTGAGATAGCCCCGCTCGGTGAAGATCGACAGCCACACGATCCCGGCGGCCAGGTCCGAGATCGCCAGCGGGATGGTCCAGACGTAGAGGAAGAACCCGGCGAAGCGCAGCCCCGCGTTGACCAACAGGGCCATGATCAGCGCCAGGATGACCTGCAACGGCACAATGACCACTAATAACAGGAGCGTGTTGCGCAGCGCGTCGGCGAAGTTGATGTCGTGGACCATCTTCTCGACGTTGCCCAGCGTGAAGCCCCCGCTCCCGTTTTGCACCGCGAGCACCAGCGCCTGGAGCATCGGCCAGACGAAAAAGGCCAGCAAGAAGAGCGTCGAGGGCAGCAGCAGCAGGTAGGGCGTCAGATCCCGGCGCTGCCGGCGGCGCGGGGTGCTGTCGGTCCCGCGCTCAACCGGCACCGGCTCGGCCACAATCCGCCCATCGCCGGGGACTGCCGCGTCTTCGACCCGTCCGCTAGCACTCATGCGGCTGCTCCCTTCCTCGCTAATAGCCGCCCAACCGGCGTGTAGGGGCCGGTTGCAAACCGGCCCGCCGCATTACCGCGCTGTTGGTTGTTCCCGCGGTAATGCGGCAGGCACTGAGAAACTACTTCACCTGGCACGGCCCGCTGCTCGCCGGGTCGGGCGCCCAGCAGGGGGCCTTGGTGTCGTTCAAGATCGCCTGTAGGATCGTGGTCTCGTCGGCCAGCACAGTCTTGATGTCTTCGTTCTTCAGCACGATGCGCTGGAAGCTGTCGGTGAACACCTTGTTATACTCGCCGCCCTTGGCACCCAATCCCACCGGCAGCAGCGCGGGCAGCGCGTTGGCCGCCGAGGACTGCGCGCTGACCGCCGCCGCTTCCATGCTCGTGCCCTTGTCCAGGTCGCCGCTGGAATCGGTCTTGACCACCGGGAAGAAGGCGTTTTCGCGCAGGGTGGTGACCTGCACCTGCGGCTGGGTCAGATATTCGATCAGCGCCTCGGCGCCCGCGCGGTTCGGCGCACCCTTGGGAATGCCCAACCCGGCCAGCACCGGCATGAAAGCCAGGCCCTTCGGCCCGCTGGGCGCGGGGGCCAGCACAAAGTCGTCCGGGCGCTCCTTTACCGCGTTGATCAGGCGGGCCGTGTGGTCGATGGTCAGCCAGACCTCGCCGGACAGCAGCGGCTCTTGCATGAACTCATAGGTGGTGGACTGCGGGTTGGTGTACTGCCAGAGGTCCTTGACGTAGGCCCACATCTGCTCCGCCTCGGGCGACCGGAAGTCGACAATGTTGTGCCCGGTATAGGCCGGATAGAGATAGCCCTGGAAGAGCCGGTGGATCAGGCCCTTGGGGCCGCCGGGCAGCCCGAACTTGCGCTCGCCGGTACCCTTCTGGATGTTGGCCGCCCATTCCTTCAACTGGTCATAGGTCAGCTTGTTCACGTCCGCACCCTGCGGCAGGTATTGGAGGGCCTGCTTACTGGCGGCCAGAATATAGGTCGCCTGCATCCAGGGGATGTAATATTGCTTGTCCGTGCCCATCTTGCCCAGGTCCATGAAGGCGGCGGGGATGCCGCGGTCCGTCAGCTTCGCGGCCAGGGCCGACACATCCTCCATCGCGCCGGCGCCGATCAAGGGCGGGAAATCGCCGTGCAGGCCGCCGACCAGCGAGACTGTCACCTTGCCCGTCTTGTTCTCGGCCATGATGCGGTCGTTGAACGGCCCTGGGTCCTGGGGCACATACTCGACCTTGCCCTTGAAGTCCTTGAGGATGGTGTTGCGCAGGCGTTCGCTCTCTTCGACGGGGGTAAACTGGGTGGAGATCCAGACCACGTCGCCGGCATCGGCCATGGCGCCGGTGGTGGGGGTGGAAGCGGCGGGCATGGCGGCGGTGGTGTTCGTCGGTTCTGCCGGCGCCGCGCCCGTGGTCGGCACGGCGGTCGGCGCGGCGGCTTCGCCGCCACAGGCGGCCAGCAGCATACTCAGGATGCTCAGGCAAGCGATCAGGGTCGTCAGACGGTGCAGTTTGCGGTTCATCACTTTCCTCCTCCGTTAAGCCAATCAGACACGCTACAGGCGGCGTAGCTGCGAGTTGGTGGGGCGCGAGAATGTGATTGGGGGCATCACCTCCTGGTTGGTTGCGGCAAACCGCGGCCTGCCGGCCTGTGATGAGGACGAAGGAACAGCCACGCTAATGTTGCGCATCGGGGCCGGTTTGGAACCGGCCCGCCCCATACATTGGCGGACGATATCTCCAGCCAGGGGCCGGAGATAGATCCGGGCGGGGCGGCCACCAGGAGCCGGCCGCCCCACACCCGGCGACTCCAGAGAATGAGGTAGGAGGCGAGGGCCGCCCCGACGAAAGCCGCCGGCAGCCTGCCCGCCGCCCGGCGCAGCGCACCGGCCTGAAGCCCGGCGGCACCCGGTGTGCGCCGGTTACAGCCCGCGCGGGAGCGTCCGCTTAACGCCGGCTCTTGGGCCGCGTCCCCGCGGCGCGGAGTCCGCTCGCGTTGGGCTACAGGATAAACCAGGACGGCGGTCCTGTCAAGAGCTAAAAAGGGGGAATCTAGTTTCGCTACTGCCCTTCTTGGTCGGCAGGGGAATTCGGGTGGGCCATCGAGCCGACCGGGGCCATCGTCAGCAGGACCAGGCTTTCGCGCCGCCCCTGGACATTATGGCGCAGCCCCGGCGCCAGGTCTAGGACATCGCCCACGCCGAGCACATATTCGCTGCCCTGCACCTGCACGGATACCTCGCCCTCCAGCACATGGATCGCCACGCCGCCGTCGGCATGGTGGTCATCCATCCGGCCACCCACGCCGAAGGTGAGCAGCACCTGGCGCAGCGCGGCCGTGTTGCGCAGCGTGTAGGCGTTGTGATCGACAGCGCGGCGCTCCCGCTCCGCCCGCACCTGCGCGGCCACTTCGGCCAGGTGGATCAACTGCACCGGCGCCTGGACATCGCGCGCCGCGCGCGCGCTCGTGCCCGATGTGTGACCCGGCTCCCGTTCGTGTTCGCTCATTGTTGTCTCCTTTCGGCAAACGACGCGGCGGCGGTAAGTGCCGCCGCGTAATCAGGCGCCGGCCGGCAGCACGCGCTCCAGGTAGTCTCGCAGCGCCAGGGCGGCGTTGTGCTCGGTATCGCGGGCGCTGTAGAGCAGCGTGACGTTGCCCTGCCGGGCCGCAGTCACGAGCGGCGCCCAGGCGTCCGGCGCAGCGTCGAGTTCAGCGGCATAGCGGCGCTGGAACTCGGCCCACCGTGCCGGGTCATGGCCGAACCATTGCCGTAGCGCCGTGCTGGGCGCCACCTCCTTGAGCCAGCCGTCCATCGGCAACGCCGCTTTCTTCATGCCCCGCGGCCACAGCCGCTCGACCAGAAACCGGGCGCCGTCCTGCGGCTCCGCCGCCTCATACACCCGCTTGACCTGGATCATCGGCTCACCTCCTGCGTCCACCCGCGCCGTCGATGGGGCGGTCCTAATCGCGACTGCCGGCCGGCGACTTCAACAACAGCAAGAGCATGACCACCGGAGTCTTCGCCGCCAGGCTGTGCGGCGTGCGGGCCGGCATATGGATCCAGGTGCCCGCGCGGCCCTCGCGCTCCTCCCCGGCGATGACCAGCCGGGCCTCGCCCTGCAAGATCTGGATGATCGCCGGGCTGCCCGCCGTATGCTCGGAAAGCTCCTGGCCGGCATCGAAGCCAAACAGGGTGACGTTCACCTGGGCGTCTTTGTAGAGGATGCGGCTCAGAATGCCGTCCGGCGGCACCATGACCTGTTGGGCAAGGTCCTCGATATAGGTGTAAGCGTTGTCCATCGTCCTATCGTCTTCCTATCTACGCTACTCTGCCGTGCGGTTGGTTCCCGCGGGGGCAGGGGTATCTTCTATCGGGCGCCGGCCCGGCGGAATCTCAGGTGCCCGCCGGTTGGCCCAGGCGCTGGTTCTCGCGCGCATCGACCGGCACCACGATCAGCGACGGCCCGTCGAGCGCCAGTGCGCGCTGCAAAAGCGGCTGGAAGTCATCCGCCTGCTCCACCTGCCAGGCGGGCAGGCCGAACGACCGGGCATAAGCCACCAAATCGGGGTTGCCGAATTCGACGCCGAAGGTGCGCCCCAGGCGCCGCTGCTGATTTAGCTCGATCACGCCGTAGCGCCCGTCCATCCACACGATGTTAACATAGGGCACGTGCAGGCGCTGGGCCGTCTCCAACTCCTGCGAGTTCATCAGGAACCCGCCGTCGCCGCTCACCGCCACGACGTGCCGCGTGGGCTGCGCCAGCCGCGCGGCCAGCGCGCCCGGCACGGCCAGCCCCATCGTCGCCAGCCCGTTGGAGATGATCAGCGTGTTCGGGCGGTAGGCCGGATAGTAGGAGGCCAGCCAGAGCTTGTGCGCGCCCACATCGCTGATCAGGATGTCGGATTCGCCCAGCGCCGCCCGTAGCTCCCAGACCACCCGTTGCGGCTTCATCGGCACGCTCGGATCGTGGGCAAACGCCTGGAGCGACTCGTAAGGACTGGCCGTCAGGCCCTCCCGCGCCGTCGCGCGCCGGGGCTGATCCGCGCACAGGGCGGCCAGGGCGGTCAGCGCCGCGCCGATCTCGCCCACCACTTCGACGGCGGGCAGATAATGGCCGTCGATCTCGGCGGGCGTGCTGTCCACGTGGATGATCTCTTTATCACGGGCCGGGTTCCACAGCGCGGGCGCCCATTCCACCAGGTCGTAGCCCGCCGTGATGACCAGGTCGGCGGCGGCCAGGATGGGGTGCAGGGCCAGGTCGGCGCCGGGCCGTTGCAGCCCGACTGCCGGCCCGGCCAGGTCATCGCGGGCGTCGAGCGCGCCGTTGCCCATAAAAGTGGGCAGCACCGGGATGTCCAGGGCGTGGGCAAAGGCCGCCAGCCCCGCGGCGGCGCCGTGGCCGCTGGCCTCGCGGCGGATGACGCCGTTGCCGGCCAGCACCACCGGATGCTGTGCCGCGGCGATCCGCTCAGCCGCCGCGGTCAGCGTCGCCGCCGTGGGCGCGGGATAGGTCGTGCGCCGCACCGGAAGCGGCGTAATCGCCGCGTCCACCGGGGCCGCGGCCACGTCTTCGGGCAACTCCAGGTGCGTCGCTCCCGGCTTTTCGAGCCGGGCCAGGCGGAAGGCTTTGCGCACCATCTCCGGCAGGGTCTCGGCCCGCGCCACCCGCGCATTCCACTTGGTGATCGGCTGCAACATCTGCACCACGTCGAGATACTGGTGCGACTCCTTGTGTACCCGTTCCAGCCCCGCCTGGCCGGTGATCGCCACCAGTGGCGCCCGGTCCAGTTGCGCGTCGGCGATCCCGGTGATCAGGTTGGTCGCGCCCGGACCCAGCGTCGCCAGGCAGACGCCCGGATAGGTGCTCACCCGGCCGTACACGTCGGCCATGAAAGCCGCGCCCTGCTCGTGCCGCGTCACCACCAGCCGGATCTGCGAACTGCGCGACAGCGCGTCCAGCACATCCACAATTTCCTCGCCCGGCAGCCCGAAGACATACTCCACGCCTTCGTTTTCCAGGCAGCGCACCAACAAATCCGCCGCATTGCCGCGCGGCTTACTCTCCGCCATCCCGTTCGTCCTCCTTACCTGCCCCGCCGGGGAGCAGACTCCCGTTACCGGCTCCGGTCGCGCTATCGCCCAGGTCATGGTCCTCGAAAACGTGCCGCCAGGGGCCGGTGCCCGGCAGGAAAGGCTGTAAGATCGCCCGCTCGCCCTGGACCGTATGCATCAAGTCGTGTGCCGCCCAATCGTGTACCAGGTTGCCCACCGTGACGCGGCCCAACTGCGGATGCGTGATAGCGCGATCCAGGTCCGCGGGCTGCAAGCCGTCCAGCAGATCGAGGTTGGCGGCGCGGTACCGGGCAAACGTAGCCGCCAGATCGGCCGGCCCGGCCTCCGTGGCGGGGGTTGCGGCGCCGGGGGCGGGGAAAGCCTGGCCCGCCAGCAGGGCGCGTAAGCGGGTCGGGAAGACACGAGTCTCCAGGTCGATCAGGTGCCGCAGACAATCGGCCGCCGACCATTCGCCGGGCGCGGCGGGGCGCTCCAGGATCGCCGGCGGAAGTTGCGCGGTCAGGGCTTGCCAGCGGGCGGGCGTGGTGCGCAGCACGCCCCGCATACCGTCTAAGGTCTCATGTGTGTCGCGCATCTCAAGCGCCTCCCTGCCCGGCGGTCAGATCGAACAGGGGCGCGGCGTCCGCACCGCCCGCCGCATGGCCCAGTTGGCAGTGTTGCACTGCGGTCTCCGGCAGCACCGCGGCCACCGGCGACCGCAACGGTATGAACGGCAGGCCGATAGCCCGCGCAATACCCAGCGCCTGGTCCAGCCACATCTCCTGCCACGCCAGCACCGCATCCAGATCGCGCAGGCGCGCAGCATCCGCCGTGAGGCGATAGAACGAGGTGCCCCCGGCCCTCTCCTCCGTGATCATCCCGGCGGCGACCCACCCGGCCAGCGTGGGCGCGACCTCGGCGAGCGGCCGGTCGATCTGCCGGGCCAGGTCACAGGCGGTAAGCGCCGTATACGGGTAGCAGCGCAAGAAAGCCAGGGCGGCGAGGCTCGTTTCAGACGCGGCCATCTGTTGGGCCAGGATCTTCACTGCGGGGCGCAAGCCCTGCGTCAGGCGCTCAAACAGCGCGGATGGCGGCCCCGCGGCCACTAGGTCCAGCGTAGTCACGTTCAGTTGTATCATCGGGATTGCCTCCTCTTGAGCGGGGCGCGGTCCCACTCTTCCAACTCAGCATACCACCGCAGGCGCCGGGAGTGCTTGCGCTAGCGCAAAGAGCGCCGCCTTTATCAAGGCGCACATAACGACCGCAGCTGGCGTCTCCGATTCGTCTTTCGTCTGGGGAGTCAGGTCAGGGGCAGGAAGGCGGAACCACGGCGAGAAGACGCGAACAACAGTGACCGCTTTGGCGGCGACCAGCTGCGCCACGCGGCAGTATGGCAGCATATCCGCCTGATAGTCAACCCAATCTCGCTACCATAAATTGAGGGGATATGTATAACAATTCGGGGATAGGAATCCGCGGAAGGAAGAAGTGTCATATGACGATGCCTTACTCGCGCCGTAGCGTGCCTTTCGCCGGGGCAGCACACCGCTAACCGGCCAGGGACTAATAGCGCCAACTACACAGGGCGGAGCGCCCCGGCCGGGCGTCAGGCGATCCCCTGCGCCACACCCCGCGGGCGACCGGCGCAGGGGGTCCGAGCCGGGTGCCGCGAGGCGCGACTGCCGCCCCGCGGCCGGGGCGCGGCGCTAGACACCCGGTCCCCGCCGCTGCAACCAGTCCACCACTTCCGCCCGGTCGATGCAGATCGTGTGGGGACCGCAGCGTAGCGCGTGCAGCGCGCCGGTAGTGATCTCGTGCGCGATCACGTCGCGCGGGATGCCGAGCAGATGCGACAACCCCTCGACGGTGTAGCTCTCTTGATGAATATCGGGCATGCGGCGGCGCAGCGTGCGCCAGCTTTCGCGCAGACTCTCTAAACCCTGTTGGTTTTCCACGTCATCCTCCACTACGGCCGCGCGAAATTTCCGATCCGTCCATGCCTGCGCCAAGAGTAGCGATATCTCACGCTATCCCTCGCCGGTGGGCGGATCCTAAGCCGGCGGGCAGCGCGCTCCATATATAGTTTCATATTGGAACCGTTTCCATTATACATCCCGGCCGGCGATTCATCAAGAAAGTGGCGGCGCTTGTTTGCGCCGGCGCAAAGACGCCGCGTCCTGAGCAGGGTATGATCGAGCTATCGGAGACTATATTTGAATCCACCAGTGCAAGAGGAGGCCACCACAATGACCCAGTTAAACCCCGGCGACCTGGAGTGGATCGCCCTACCCCCGGCGCCAGATATGTTCGAGCGCCTGGCGACGGGCCTCCGCCCGGAGGTCAAGAGTCTGGCCCGCGAGATAGCCGCATCGCAAACCAAGCTCGCCATCGCCACCTTGTTGCGGTGTCACGACCAGCGCGCTTTCAGCGCCCAGGAGATCGCATTGCAGGTCGGTCGCTTGCCCGCCGCCGTCAACCCCGCCCTGGCCGATTGGGTCGCGGAGCAACTGATCGTGCGTGACATGGAAGCGGGCAGCCCCATCTACCGCCTCACCGCCGACCCGCACCGGCGCCAGGATCTGGAAGACGCCGTGACCTGGCAAGATTTCTGGCTGGCCCAGGCGTGGTCCATCGCGCGGGCCGCCGGGGGGTGCCTGCTGCGCCCGCAAACCCCCGACTCCGGTATTCTGCCCGCGGCCACCGTCCGCCATTGCCTGCCCAGCTAGGCGCGGGCCGGGGCACCCCGGCGCCCGGCGGGCCAAGCCGGCCTACCGGGCAGCCGGTCTCCGGCTATCGGGGCGGCTCCGTCTCGCGTCCGGCGGCCGCCCCGGCCCCATTGCCCCCGGCGCCCACCCCAACCGGTGTGCTCGGCGCCGCCGGTTCGATTTTCGGCGCCCGTTGCGCCGCCAGTTCCAGCAGAGCATCGGCCAGGTGCTTGTCCGCGATGTTGTAGTCCCCCGCCGCGACGCGGATGCGGTGGGCCGTCGCCAGCACATCGCTGTGCGTATAGCCAGGCGGCGGCTCGAACTTATAACAGGCCAGCTCCAACAGTTGCCCGTTAGGATCGCGGAAGTAGATGGAGTCCATGAAGCCGCGGTCGACCGGGCCGGTATTCTCGATGCCCAACGTCGCCAGGCGTTGCGCCACCTGCGTATAGGTGGCCCGCGACACGTTGAACGCGATATGGTGCAGATTGCCGATGCCCTCCGGATTGGGTGTCGGGTCGTTGCGGCGCGTGGGCCGCACGAAGAAGGTGAGCAGCCGCCCGTCGCCGGGGTCGAAGTACAGGTGGGTCTCCTCCGGCACGTCGAGGTTGGGCTGTTCAAACACGAA
>JAICKM010000763.1 GCA_025927935.1 Chloroflexia bacterium
GATTGGGATCTGCGGCGCGACATGCCGTATTCGGGTTACGAGACGTATGACTTCGCGGTGCCGGTGGCGCAGGAGGGCGACGTGTACGCCCGCTACAGCGTGCGCATGCGGGAGATGGCCGAGAGCCTGAAGATCGTGACCCAGGCGCTGGACCGGCTGCCCGACGGGCGCTGGCAGGTGGACGACCCGAAGATCGTGCCCCCGCCCAAGTACGAGATCGCCGCCAGCATGGAGGCGCTGATCCACCACTTCAAGCTCTACACCGCCGGGTTCCGCCCGCCGGTGGGCGAGGTGTACCAGCGCATCGAGTCGCCGCGCGGCGAGCTGGGCTTCTATATCGTGAGCGACGGCGGGGCGCGGCCCTACCGTATGCGCGTGCGCGGGCCGTCGTTCGCCAATGTGCAGGTGCTGTCTGTCATGTTGCGGGGCGGCCTGCTGGCCGACGTGGTGGCGGGCATCGCCAGCATGGACTTTATTCTAGGCGAGGTGGACCGATGAGCGAGACGCGCCCGCCGCAGGGGCCGCCGATTCGCGCGGGCCTGGGGGGACCGGGGAATGTGGAGGCGTATCCCGACTCCGACAACCGCGGGATCGATCTAGTCGGGGGGGGCGCGGGGGCCGATGCGCGACCCAGCGCGAGCCAGTACGACGCCGCGACGATCCTGGCGCCGGAGACGGTGGCCGCGATCCGGCAGGTGATGGAGCGCTACCCAGTGGCCCGCTCAGCGGTGATGCCCGCGCTCTACCTGGCCCAGGCGCAGATCGGCTGGCTGCCGCCCGCCGCGCTGGCCGCCGTAGGCGCCGTGATCGGCATCCCGGCGGCGGATGTGGAGGAGACGGCTTCCTTCTATAACATGTACTACCGGCAGCCGGTGGGCCGCAAGATCGTCAAGGTCTGCACGAGCATTTCGTGCTTCCTGTGCGGCGCCGACGAGGTGATGGCCCGCTTCGAGCGCGAACTGGGCATCCGGGTGGGTGAGACGACGCCGGACGGCGCGGTGACGCTGCTGCGCGGCGAGTGCCTGGCCGATTGCCACCACGCGCCCGCCGGGCAACTGAACGACGAATACCTGGGGCGGTTGACGCCCGATGTGGTGGATCGCGTCCTGGAAGAGGTGCGAGGCTAACATGGAACCCTTTGAGCCGGTGATTTTGCGTAACCAGGTGGTGCCCAACATCCGCGACATCGACGTGTATATCGCTGATGGCGGCTATGGGGGCCTGCGCGCGGCCTTGCAGATGCAGCCCGCCGAGGTGATCGAGACGGTCAAGAAGTCGGGTCTGCGCGGGCGCGGCGGCGCGGGCTTTCCCACGGGCATGAAGTGGGGCTTCCTGCCGCCCGACAGTCCCAAGCCGCGCTACCTCTGCGTGAACGCCGACGAGAGCGAGCCGGGCACCTGCCACGACCACGAGTTGATCGAGCAGAATCCGCACCAGGCCATCGAGGGCATCATCATCACGGCCTACGCGACGAAGGCCGTCCGCGCCTTCATCTACATCCGCGGCGAGTTCTATCGCGGGGCGCTGATTCTGGAGGAAGCCATCGCGGAGGCACGGCAACGCGGCTTCCTGGGCGAGAATATTCTCGACAGCGGCTACAGCCTGGACATCGTGGTCCATCGTGGGGCGGGGGCCTATATTTGCGGCGAAGAGACGGCGCTGCTGTCGTCGCTGGAAGGCTATAAAGGCTTCCCGCGCAACAAGCCGCCGTTCCCCGCCGTCGCGGGCCTCTACGCCAGCCCGACCGTGATCAACAATATCGGCACGCTGGCCCATGTGCCGCCGATCCTGCGGCGGGGCGCGGAGTGGTTTGCGCAATGGACCTCGGCGCGCACGACCGGCCCGCTGGTGGTTTCGGTGAGCGGCCATGTGGTGCGTCCCGGCAACTACGAGGTGCCCATCGGTATCACCATGCGCGAGCTGATCTACGACGTGGCGGGCGGGATTCGCGACGGCAACCGGCTGAAGGCGATTGTGCCGGGCGGGTCGTCGGCGGCGATGATCGGGCCGGACAAGCTCGATACGCCGGTGGAGTTCGACGCGCTGGCCGCGGCGGGCACCATGCTCGGCTCGGCGGGCGTGATCGTGATGGACGAGACGACCTGCATGGTCGCCGCGACGCTGCGTATGGCAGAGTTCTACAAGGAAGAGTCGTGCGGCAAGTGTACGCCCTGCCGCGAGGGCACCGGCTGGATGGTGGACATCCTGCGCCGGTTGGAAGCCGGCACCGGGCGTATGCAGGACGTAACGCTGCTGGTCAGCGTGGCGAACAACATCGCGGGCAAGTCGTTCTGCCTGCTGGGCGATGCTTCGGCGGCGCCGGTGGTGAGCAGCATCAAGCTGTTCCGTGAGGAGTACGAAGCGCACGTGCGCGCGCAGGGCTGCCCGCTACGCAGCGACTGGATCCGCGCGGGGCTGAACATGATGCCGGACCGAGTTCTGGCTCGGTCCTAAGTGCTGAGTGCTGAGTGCTGAGTAAAGTACGGAGTATGTATTTGAGTGGTGATCAGGCGTCTAAGCTTCTGACCACTGACCACTGAGGGCTATAGATGGCGAACCTGGTAAAAGTGACAATCGATGGGCGGGAGCTGGAGGTGCCGCAGGGGACCCTGATCTGGGAGGCGGCCCGCCAGGCCGGGATCCCCATCCCGATCTACTGCTACCACCCCAAGATGAAGCCACTGGGCGCGTGCCGCATCTGCCTGGTACAGGTGGAGAAGATGCCGCGCCTGCAAACCGCCTGCACCACGGCGGTCACGGACGGCATGATCGTCCACACGCAGAACGAGGCCGTGACCGAGGCGCGCGCCGGGATCATGGAGTTTCTGCTGATCAACCACCCGCTGGACTGCCCGATCTGCGACCGGGGCGGCGAGTGCGACTTGCAGGACTTTGCCGTGGCCTACGGGCGCGGGCACAGCCGCTTCATCGAGGAGAAGCGCCACCAGGCCAAGGCCGTGGACCTGGGGCCGCACGTCGTGCTCGACCGCGAGCGATGCATCCTCTGCCAGCGCTGCGCGCGCTTCTGCTCCGAAGTGGCCGAGGAGCCGGGCCTGATCCTGGAGGACCGCGGCGGCCATATGCAGGTTGCCACCTTTCACGACCAGCCGTTCGACTCGCAGTTCTCCGGCAACACCATCGAGATCTGCCCGGTGGGCGCGCTGACCAGCAAGGACTACCGCTTCCGCGCCCGACCCTGGGAATTGCAGGCCGTGCCCTCCGTCTGCCCGCACTGCCCGGTGGGCTGCAACCTGCGCGTGGACGTGCGCATGGGCCGCGAGGTGGTGCGCTTCCGCTCGCGGGCCAACGAGACCATCGACGACGGCTGGCTGTGCGACCGGGGCCGCTACGGGCACGAGTTCATCC
>JAICKM010000030.1 GCA_025927935.1 Chloroflexia bacterium
AGGTGCAAGCCGGCACGTTGCAGGCGGCGCCGGGAGTCGTCCACTACGCGGTCCCGCCGCGCGACTGGTGGAACGACGTGGTGTTCGCTTGAAAGACGATGCTACTCTTCCGGTCGGAAGAACACGTCGATCGCTGGTGCCGGCAGTGGCGACAACCGCGCGGCGCCATTCTCACGCTGGAGCAACAATGGCGCCTGGCCCAAGCCTGGTATGCGGATCGGCTCGCGTTTGACTGGCGGCGCAAAACCCCGGACGAAGTAGCGGCGCTCTGGGCCGAGTTAGACTTTAGGTCGGCGTTCTGGGAACTACCGCCGTAAGCAACCGTCGCGGCAGCGCGGCTACCCGGCGAGTAGGCGACCACCGCGCTTTTGCGCTGTAGAGGCCGGTTTGAACCCGGCCTGCCCACTCGTCAGGATTGCTGTCATGGCCTACGCGCCCTCAGAGGCCGTGCCGCGGGCCAAGCGCCAGCCAGATCGGGGCGGCGGGGATGTCCTTCAACTTGCGGCTGCGCGGCTTGTTGAGCGCGGCGGGCAGGTCGGGGATGGCGACTTCGCGCAGGCGGCCTGTCGCCAGCAGTTCGTCCACGGTGCGGCGCAGCGTCCCGGCTTCCCAGCCGAACAGCGACTGGAGTCCGGCGACCGGCGCGGCGGCCACATTGTCGAGATAGCGCACCACTAACTGCTGCCGCGCCTGGCGGGTGGTGAGACCGCGCGCCCGCTCGGCCACATCGGGGTAGCGGCGCAGCAGCAGGTCGTAGACATAGCAGTACTTCCAGCGGTTGTCCTCGGCGGTGCCGCACTTGACGATCTTCAGGTCTTGCTGGAGTTCCGCAACCGCGCGCTCGAAGCGCCGGGCGGTCTCGCCGCCGCCGAACAGGCCCGACATCTTGCGCATCGCGTTGGTGGACAGTGCGCCGTTCTCCAGCAACACCTCGTACACCGCCTTGGCTTCGACGCTCATGCGCCCGTCGGCGAATTGCTGGCGGTAGTCGTCGAGTTCGCCGTAGTTCTCGGAGAGCGCGTAGAAGGCGGGCAACAGGGCCAGCGCGACAAACATCGGCTTGCCGCGCAGCAGCTTGCCGTACCAGACCTCCTTGCGCGCGGGCAGGCTGTCCTTCCAACTCCAGGCCAGGCTCAGCGCGTGATCATGGTGGTGCTTGGGAATAGCGCGCGGCTTGCCGTTGATCGCTTCCCAGAGCGTCGGCAATTCCGCGCCGGGCGCCGAGAAGAGGAAGCAGAAGCCGACCTCGTCGATAAAGCGGCGGGCGTCGGCCTCGGAGCGCAGGCGCAGGTCGGCCTGGTGATGGTAGCGGCGCGTGCGCCAGTCGCGCACCTCGGCCCAACTCAGTGTGCCGGGAGCCGGCGGTGCCGCGCTTATAGGTGGTTCAGCAGGCGTCTGCAAGGTCTTGATCATAGGGATAGCAGTATCCTTTGCTGGATGCTATGCGACAGACAGCAAGTTCGATCTAAGGCGAACATATATGCGACTATTGTACCGAAAAACAGCGGCGAACGCCAACCGTGCGATCTTGACACTCGCGGGCAAATATGCTATGATACTGCCGCAAGCGTTCCTGGAGGCGTGGTGTAGCGGCCTAACATGCAGCCCTGTCAAGGCTGAGATCGCGGGTTCGAATCCCGTCGCTTCCGCCCCGATGACCCCGACCGTGTTCCGGTCGGGGTTTTTGTTTGCCCGGCGAGCGGCGGGTGCAAACCAAAGGCGCCG
Source organism: Chloroflexia bacterium (assembly GCA_025927935.1). The sequence goes on from JAICKM010000030.1 coordinate 1,726, forward strand.
CGGTCGTTATGCGCGGAGGGGCCGGGTTGAAATTGGCGCGGCGTGCCAGGTAAATTGTCCGGTGGACTACTAACCCACGCGCGGGTCCAGCGCGTCGCGTAGCCCGTCGCTGATGAACACGAAGGCGAGCGAGATGATGGTCATGCACACCGCCGGGGGCCAGACCACGTTGATGGAGACATCCCGGTACAGATCCTGGGCGGCGATCATGCCGCCCCAGGTGGGATACGGCAGCCGGGCGCTGACCCCCATGAACTCCAGGATGATTTCCGTGACGATAAAGAGGGGAATGGATAAGGCGGCGGTCGTGATCAGCGGCCCGGCCATATTGGGCAGCAGGTAGTGCAGCATAATGCGTGAGGGTGACATACCGACCGCCCGCGCCGCCACAACAAACTCCTGCTCTTTCAGGGCCAGCGCCTGCCCGCGCACCAGCCGGGCAAGGGTGACCCAGCCGGTCAGGGCGAGGGCCAGGAAGACCGGCAGCATACCTTGCAGCGGCTCCGCGAGGGGCGTGGGGCGCAGGATAAACGCGACCAGGATCACGAGCAGGAGCTGCGGGATGGCGTAAACCGTGTCGGTCAGGCGCATCAGCCATTGGTCCACCCGGCCACCGAGGTAGCCCGCCGCCAGGCCCACCCCCACCCCGAACGGCAGGGTGAACAGCAGCGGAATGAACCCGGTGGGAATCGAGATGCGCGAGGCATAGATGACCCGGCTTAAGGTGTCGCGGCCCAGCGTGTCGGTGCCGAGCCAGTAGCCGGGCTTGCCGCTGGTGAGGGGATCGCCGGTCTGGACCCAGATGGGCGGCAGGTCCAGGCCCCCGTTGCCGCGATCCGGGCGGGCGCGACTCTGGAAGTCGTAGGGATGCGGCGCCACCTGCGGGGCGAAAACGGCGACGAGCACGAAGCCCAGCATGACGGCGATGGACAGCACCGCGAGCTTGTTGCGCAGTAGCCGGATGAGGGCGCCGCGCCACACGCTGCGGCCCGGCGCCCGGATTATTGCTGCGTCTGAAGCTGTCTCTGCCATAGACCTCCGTGGGGGATCGATGCGTCTGGATTTCCGCAATGCCTGCGGTGAGTCGAAGCCATCCTAATAGTACAGGTGCGATGTCGATAGGGTTCAGACGGGACCGAGGTTGCGATCGGTCGCGTCTAACAACCTACAGCGCCGCCTGGCCCGCGATAATCGCAACGATCACTCGATACCGCGGGCCACTGTGGAGGCAGATAAAAGCGTGTACTCCCTATGGAGTACACGCTTTTCGCCGTAGTAGTGCAAGAAGATCAGGCGCCGCAGGCTACGGAGTCGCGGTGGCCGCAGCACCCGCCGCCGGGGTAGTGCCCGCGGCACCGCCCGCTTCCGGCGTAATGACGTTGATCACCCAGGTATCGCCGTCCTTGTTAAGGCTGAAGATACGCACCTGCGGGCCGGCGGCGTAGTTCAGGGTGGCGCGCACCGTGGCGCCCGTGCCCGCATCATTCATCACCGGCGCCTCAGTCTGGAACGACTGATACATGTTCTGGATGCCCATGATGGCGGCAATGGTCTTACCGCTATCGAGCCGCAATTGCAGCAGGCTGCTCAGGTACTGCCGGCCGGCCGAGCCGTCGGGCTGCGTTTGCAGGGAGCTAAGGAAGCCGTCAACCGCGGCTTTCGGATCAGTGGCGGCGGCAGGCGTGCCCTCGCCGGTTGCCGGAGTGGTGGCGCCGGCGGCGGGAGTCGTGGCGCCGCTTGCGGCAGTCGTCGCGGTGGCAAGGGGCGGCGTGGCGGTTTCAGCGGCCACCGCGGTCGTCGGAGTGTCAGCGGCCATCGCGGTGGTGGGGGTGGCGGCGGCGGCGGAGGTCGCGGCGACGGTCGCGGTGGGGGCGACCGCAGGGGTACTGGTGGCCTCCGTCCCGCCGCAGCCGGTCAGCGCGACGGCACTCAGCAGGCCCAGTCCTAGAACTACATTCCGAAGTTTCACAACATTTCCTCCTAGAGTATCTGCGCGTGAACGTGGTTTCAGCACGCGAATTTCTTTTTAGCAAACCAATTCTAACAATCGCTATAGGCCCTTACAAGGGTAATCCGGCCCAATTACCCCGGTTCTTTGTCCTAGAGCAATATCCGCCGAAAGGCGGAGACTACTATCGCAACTGCAAATGCCTCTTTGCGTTATGGCGGACTGAGCTGATAGTTGTAATAATACAATTGCAGAGCTTCTCCGGTTCAAAGATAAGAAAACTTTAATCTATTTCATGTTGTCTGTATTATAAACAAGTGAGTTTTCCGCCGGCAGCAAAACGGGGGAGGCACATTGAATGTGCCTCCCCCGTTTTGCCCATGGAGTCCCGCGACGCATCGCCTAGCGCACGCGATCCGATTTCAAGAGCGCGCCCGCGGTCATTGCGCCAAACAGGACGGCGAACAGACCCAGCAGCACGAACACCCCCGCGTCGGTGGCCGCCACCGGGGCCGGAGGGGCCTCGGCCAGGTCCTCGACGTTGCCGGTCACGCGCGCAATGCGCCAGACACCGTTCTCGTCCACCAGGCTATAGACAAAGGTGTTGGTGCCCGCCGGATAGGGGCTGATCAGCCCCGGTATCAGGTCCACCTGCGCCGTCATATATAGGTGTTCGGCGCTGCTGTCCGCGCGAACAATCCGGACGTTGCCGGCCTGTTGCACGTTGCTCCACTGGGTCAGGGCGAATTGCTCATAGCCGTGATCCTGGCGATAGGCCGTGGCGAATTGCGCGTAGGCCGCCGGGTAGTCGTGGCGCTCGATGGCAGCCCAGTAGTTATAGACGGTCTGCGCGGCGGTGGGGATGGACGCGGCCTGCGCCATTCCCGGCGTCGCCGGCAAGCCCAGGCCCAGCAGCAGCACAGCCACTGTGCCCAGCAGCGGGCGCAGCTCACGACTAATCCATTGTCGATTCCTGTTCATACGCTACCCATCCCCTTTTCTATGCTCAATTACACCTTATCTACGAACCGAACGCATCAAGCGTTGCAGCCTACCGCGCATTTGACAGCGGCGGGCCGGTTGTGATACAGTAATCAGTGGACCGGCTTGTGCCGGGCCAACGCAATAACGCGGGAGCCTGCGCGTGAGCAGGCTGAGAGGTTGGCTAAGGCGCCACGACCGCTTGAACCTGATCTGGGTAATGCCAGCGAAGGGAGCTTAGCAGTCAGATGCACAGCTTTCGGCGGGCGCTGGGTCACACCAGCGCCCATTTGTTTATGCCCCCACCGGGGGCCGTCCCCGATTCCGGCCCGGCGGGGCCGGCGGATGCGCCCCTGGGCGTGCGCATCGACCACCTGAGCAAGAGCTTCGCGCAGGGCGACACGGCCTTGCGCGTGCTGGACGACATCACGCTCGATGTGCCGCCGGGCAGCTTTATCAGCCTGCTGGGGCCGTCGGGGTCCGGCAAGTCGACTCTGCTCGGCATCGTGGCCGGGCTGGATGCAGCCAGCGCGGGGTCGGTCACGCTCTACACCGCCGATGGGCCGGTGGCGGGGCCGCGCCTGGGCCGCGTGGGCTACATGCCGCAGCGGGACCTGCTGCTGCCCTGGCGCACCGCGCTGGGCAACGCGGTGGCGGGCCTCGAAGTGCGCGGCGTCCCGGCAGCGGAGGCAGAAGCGGCGGCGCTGCGCCTCTTCGCCGAGTTCGGGTTGACGGGCTTCGCGGCGAGTTATCCCCATGCCCTCTCCGGCGGCATGCGCCAGCGCGTCTCCTTTGCCCGTTCGGCCCTCGCGGCGCGCGGCCTCATGCTGCTGGACGAACCCTTCGGCGCGCTCGACGCCCTCACCCGCGCCGCCATGCAGGAATGGCTGCTCGCCGTCTGGACCCGGCTGCGCGCGACCATCATCCTGGTGACTCACGATGTGGACGAGGCGGTCCTGCTGTCGGACCGGGTCTACGTGCTGACGCCGCGCCCGGCGCGCATCGCGGCCACGGCGGAAGTCGCGATCCCGCGCCCGCGCTCGCTCGACAGCATGGCCGGGCCGGAGTTCAACCGCTGCAAGAGCGAACTGCTGGCGGCGTTGCGGGCGGCGGGCGGCTTGCCGGGCGCCGCGGTGCAAGAGCCGGCGCGATGAATACCCCGACCCTCCGCTTCCTGCGCAATGCTGTGCCGCCCGCCGCTGCCATCGGGGCGCTGTTGCTGCTCTGGGAGAGTTATGTCGACCTGACCGGCATCCCGCGGGTCATCCTGCCCGCGCCCTCCGCCGTGGGCCAGGTGCTGATCATCGACGCGGGGATCTTGCTCGCCAACGCCTGGGTGACGCTGATCGAGACGGTGTTCGGCTTCGCGGCGGCCATGCTGGTGGGCCTGGGCTTCGCCATGCTGATCGACCGCAGCGCGATCCTGCGCCGGGCCATCTACCCGCTGCTGGTCGCCTCGCAGACGGTGCCCAGCATCGCCTACGCGCCGCTGCTGGTGATCTGGTTCGGCTACGAGATCTTGCCCAAGGTGCTCGTCGTGCTGATCTACTGCTTCTTCCCCATCGTCGTCGCGGCCCTCGACGGTTTCCGGGCCACCGACCCGGAACTGGTGCGCCTGTTCCGCACCTTCGGCGCGAGCGGACGGCAGATTTTCGCCAAGGTACGCTTCCCCAACGCGCTGCCCGCGATCTTCTCCGGCGTCCGCATCGCCATCACCTACAGCGTGACCGGGGCCATCGTGGGCGAATATGTGGGCGCGTCACAGGGGTTGGGCATTTATATCCAGCTCGCCAAGAACCGCTTCCAGGTAGACCGTGTCTTCGCGGCGATCCTGGTCATCGCCGTCTTGAGCATCGGCCTGTTCGCGCTGGTCTCGCTGGTGGAGCGCCTGGTGCTGCCCTGGCAGTTCGCGGCGCGGGCGCGGCAGCAAGAGGCCGGCGGTCAGCCGTCAGTGGTCAGTGGTTAGGGATGTGCTATGCACCGCTACGCGATCAGTGGTCAGTGATCAATGTTCAGTGGTTGGTTCAGGACTTCTATCAGATTGTTATGTCATTCTGAGCGGAGCGAAGAATCTCCGTCTCGCTGGGAACGGAGGCGAGACTCTTCGCTCCGCTCGGAGTGACAAGGTAAAACAGTGTAGTTGAAGGAGACTAAAAGGATATGTATCTCAAGCGTTTACTGGGCGGCGCGTTTCTGATGGCGGCCCTGCTGTTGAGCGCGTGCGGCGAGGGAGCCACCTCAACTTCCACGCCCGCCTCCGCTACGTCCGCCCCCGCCCTGGTGCCTACCGAGGCGGCGACGGCCACAACGTCAGCTGCCGTGCCCACGACCGGGGCCGGCGCTACCCCCGCCGCGGCCACGGCGACGGAGGCGGCGCCTGCGACCGGCACCGGCGAGGCGGCGGCGCCTACCCCGTATAGCGGCCCCATACAGAAGGTCAGCCTAGCGCTCGACTGGACGCCGAACACGAACCATACCGGCTTCTATGTCGCGCAACAAAAGGGCTGGTACAAGGAGCAGGGTATCGACCTGGAAATCCTGCCCTACTCGGACGCGGCCAGTCCCGACGCCCTGGTGGCCGCCGGCAAGGCCGACTTCGCCATCAGCTTTGTGGAGCAGGTGGTGATCGACCGGGTGAGCGACCTGCCGGTCAAGTCGGTTGCGGCCATCGTCCAGCACAACACTTCGGAACTAGCGACGCTGAAAAGCTCCGGGCTGGACCGCCCGGCCAAGCTCGCTGGCAATCGCTACGCGGGCTTCGGCACGCCCTACGAGGAGCCGGTGATCGCCGACGTGATCAAGTGCGACGGCGGGCCGGCCACGCCCATCCAGAACATCACCACCAATACGGGCGGTTACCAGGCGCTCGTCGCCAAGCAGGCCGATTTCGTTTGGATCTACAAGGGCTGGGAGGCGCTGCAAGCCAAGCACGACAACGTCGATCTGAACGAGTTCCTGGTGCGCGACTACTGCGTGCCTGACTACTACAGCCCGGTGATCATCACCAGCGAGGCGTTCCTCAAGGACAAGGCCGATGTGGGGCGGCGCTTCATGGCCGCCACGGCGCGCGGCTTCGAGTTCGCCATCAGCCAGCCCGACCAGGCCGCCGACCTGCTGATCGCGGGCAACCCGCCCGGCAGCTTCCCCGATGCCGCCCTGGTGCATGAGAGCGCGCAGTATCTCGCCAAAGAGTATCAGGCCGAGGCCCCGCGCTGGGGCGACCAGACGTTGCAGGTCTGGAGCGGCTACCCCAAGTTCATGCTCGACACGGGCCGCCTGGAGGATCCCAACCACCAGAAAGTCACTAGCCTGGATTACGCGGCCCTGTTCACGAACGATCTGCTGCCCAGCCGCTAAGCAGATCGAGCGCCCGACCAGGCGAAATCTGCACAACCGGGAGCCTGCCGCGCCCAGCGGCGGCGCGCCCGGGCCGGTGCAGGCGGAATGGCATCCCCCGTTTGGTCGCGATTGGGCCTTGCGGATGGACCAATAGAAGCGTTACACTCGATGGGTACGCCAGTACGCCCGACTACTAGACACTAATCTTAGCTTGAGGGAGTCCCCATGCCCGATTCCGCTGCCTTTGCCGTGTTCCTGACTGCCGCCGTCATCCTGGCCCTGACGCCGGGGCCGGGGATTTTCTACGTCCTGGCCCGCAGCCTGCAAGGGGGGCGGCGGATTGGGCTGGCCTCGGCGTTCGGCACGGCGCTCGGCGGCCTGGTGCATGTGACAGCGGCGGCGCTGGGCCTCTCTGCGCTCCTGGCAACGTCGGCGCTCGCCTTCAGTGTGGTGAAATATGCCGGCGCCGCCTACCTGCTCTACCTTGGTATCCGCACACTGCTGTTGCGCGAAGCACCTCCGGTGACCGTGGCCGGGCCGCCGGCCGTCGCCCGCCGCGCCTTTTACCAGGGCATCGCGACTGAAGTCCTGAATCCCAAAACCGCGCTGTTTTTCTTGGCCTTTATCCCGCAGTTCATCAACCCGCACGGTCTAGTCGTCGTCCAGTTCCTGCTGCTAGGCGCGATTTCGGTGCTGCTCAATACCAGCGCAGATCTCCTCGTCGTGACCCTGGCCGGCCCCATCGGGCAGCGCCTCCAGACCCGGCCCCGGTTCCGGCGCGGCCAGCAGATGTTCTCAGGCTGTATGCTGCTGGGCCTGGGGACTTACGTCGCGCTGTCCGGCGAACGAAGCTGATCGCCGCGCAGTATCGCCGGAATCGCTTAAAAGCCCTGTAATGAGTTCAGAGCGGCACGGCTTCACCTAGCACGCGCGGGCGTAATCGCTGACGCAGCGAATCTTCCGGGATCAGATCCACGGGGCGCCCTAACAGCGCCTCTAGCTCCCGCCCAGCGCGCATCAGTTTCAGTCCAAGACTAACCGGCGCATCCACAAGCAAATCCACATCGCTGTCCGGGCGGGCCTCGCCCCGTGCGACGGAGCCGAAGACGCGCACATTGGTGATACCATAGCTGCTCGTAAGCGCCAGCACCGCCTGGCGCTTGTCGCCCAGCACTTCGTTTATGCCGAGTCCAGCCCTCTTATGATCGCCCACCTAGCAACTCCATAATCTGCACTCTTAATACCGGTATATTAAGTCCATCCTATCATATTTCCCCGCTGATTGCGACTCCCGGCTGCCCGAACTGCTCCCGCTACTGCGCCCGATCCGTCCGCTGCTGGTTACTGAGCTTTGCGGTTGCGCGAATCAGCTACAAGCTAGGTGACTTACGTACTATACCCCGTCGTGGTTCGTTTCGTACTGTAAGCAGTATTGCAACACACTCGCAGCGCGATATGCTATAATCAGCGCAAATCATCGGTCTGGTTCCTGAGGGGTGCCCCTGGCTTCGGGGTGCTGCCCTGCATGCCGCAGCACTTGCAGACAAAGGACGTACCGACCGCCATGCCCACGCCCACGATGACCGCCGCCGTGCCTACGGGCCGCGTCGTCCCGGCGCCGGATCCCTCCGGTGCCCGCGGGGCTGCCGTGCAATCCGCGCGGGCACCGCCCCACTCCTGCCGCCACTGAACCGGGACCTTCCTGCCGCACCCCCATCTGCCGCCCCGCTACCGGGCACGCCGGGCCGATGGAGCCGGGTTCTCACGTCTCTCACTCATCAACGCACATAGGGAGGATCAAGTCATGGCAGCCAGTAATCTCGCGGCCACGGCGGACCCTGGGGTCAACCGATGGAGCGTCGCTATCGCCGGGGTGATCATGCAGTTGGCGCTGGGCGCTATTTACGCCTGGAGCCTGTTTGTCAAGCCACTCAACAATATACACCCAGACTGGAGCCGCACCGATATTACCGTGACCTTCAGCATTGCGCTGGTGGGCCTGGGCGTCGGCGCGATTGTCGGCGGCACGTACCTGGATAAGTACGGCCCACGGGCAGTGGCAACCGTGGCCGGCATCTTCTACGGGGTGGGCTTCATCGGGGCCGGGCTGATCCAGAGTCTGTGGGGGCTGTGGCTGACCTACGGGGTGCTCAGCGGCATCGGCATGGGGCTGGGCTACATTGTGCCGCTCGCGACCCTGATCAAGTGGTTCCCCGACAAGCGCGGCCTGATCACCGGGCTGGCCGTGGCCGGGTTCGGCGGCGGCGCCGTAGTGACGACGCTGATCGCCCCTGGTCTCATCAGCGGCGTGGGCGTCTATAACACGTTTATTGTGCTGGGTGTCGTCTACCTGATTATGGTGGCGGGCGCCGCTCAATTCTATCGCGTCGCTCCCGCGGGTTACACGCCGCCCGGTTGGACGCCCTCGGCTACCCAGGCCAGCCAGCGCGCCGGCAAAGACTTCACATTGCAGGAGTCGCTGCGCACCTGGCAGTGGTATGTGCTATGGGCCATGCTCTTCCTGAACGTCACCGCCGGGGTCATGGTGATCTCGCAGGCGGCGCCGATGACGCAGGAGATCACGGGCGTGGACGCCACTACGGCGAGCAGTATCGTCATCCTCATCTCGATCTTCAACGGCGCGGGCAGGCTGTTCTGGGCCTGGCTCTCCGACACGATCACTCGCCGCTGGGTCTTCCTGGCGATGTTCCTGATCCAGTTCGTGCTGTTCCTGATCATGCCTGCCATCAACAACTTCTTCCTGCTGTCGGTGTTCTTCATGATCGTGGCCCTGTGCTACGGCGGCGGCTTCGGCACCATGCCGGCCTTCGCCGCCGACTACTTCGGGCCGAAGTTCGCCGGGCGCATTTACGGCCTCATGCTGAGCGCCTGGTCGGCGGGCGGCGTGCTGGGGCCGATCCTGATCGCCAATGTGTACGATAACACGAAGAAATACAGTAGCGCCCTGACCATCGTCGCCGTTGTAATGCTGGTCAGCGCCGTCCTGCCGTTCATCGCGCGCCCGCCGCGGGTCGGCCCCGCCGAGGCCACGAGCGAGCGCCCCGCGCCCGCGCAGGGACCGTCGCGTGTGTAAAGTAGCCGGCGGCCGGTGCGACTAGAGCCGCACCGGCCCGCACGTTCCTAGTCACGCTCTACCACGGCACGGGCGGACCGATCACCGGGAAGGCGCGGCCCGCGCACCGCGAGAAAGGTTGCAGGTTATGTCAACAAACGGGAATGGAGAGGGCAAGGGCACCGGCAGCCCGATCTCTCTCCTGGGGCGCGTCGCCCGCAATGTCGGCGTCGTCCCCGACCGCACAACCAGCCGGCGCACGGAGCACGTGCGCCCGCGTATCACCGGGGCACAGGTGACGGACAGCGTTTGCCCCTACTGCGCCGTCGGCTGTTCGCAAGTGATTTATCACCGCGACGGGCAGGTCATCAATATCGAAGGCAACTACGCCAGCCCGATTAACCAGGGCACGCTCTGCCCCAAGGGGGCGGCGACCTACCAGCTTGTGGACAACCCTAACCGGTTGCACACGGTCAAGTACCGCGCGCCGCACAGCGACCACTGGGAAGACCGCCCGCTGGATTGGGCCATGGAGCGCATCGCGCAACTCGTCAAGCAGACGCGCGACGCCACCTGGGAAGCTACCGATGAGGAAGGCCATCTCGTCAACCGCACGCGGGCTATCGCCCACCTGGGCGGAGCCACGCTCGACAACGAAGAAAACTACCTGATCAAGAAGCTGTTTACCGGCCTGGGCATGATCTGGGTCGAGAACCAGGCCCGTATCTGACACAGTTCCACTGTGCCCGGTCTGGGCACCCGGCTCGGTCGCGGCGGTGCGACCACTTTTGAACAGGACCTGACCAACAGCGATTGCATCGTGGTGATGGGGTCGAACATGGCCGAAAATCATCCGATTGCTTTCCGCTTCGCCGTCAAGGCCCGCGAACGCGGCGCGCGCCTGATCCATGTCGATCCGCGCTTCAGCCGCACCTCCGCGATGGCCGATACCTATGTTCGCATCCGCTCGGGCACCGATATCGTGTTTCTCGGCGGGTTGATCAACTACATGATCCAGAACGAGCGCTACTTCAAGGAGTACGTGCTCGCCTATACGAACGCCGCCGTCTTGATCAACGACGATTTCAAGGACACGGAAGATCTCGACGGCCTCTTCTCGGGGTTCGATCCGGAGAAACGGCAGTACGACACCAGCACCTGGCAGTACAAAGGGCACGAAGAAGAGGGCATGGAGATGGAAAAACAGCCCGAAGACGCGCCCGAAACCGGCGGCCAGGTAGCCCAGGGCGGCGGGCAGGCCGCCAAGCACACGACGAGCCAGACCCACCAGAACCCGCGCATGGCGCCCACCGATCCCACGTTGCAGAACCCGCGCTGCGTGTTCCAGATCCTCAAACGCCACTTCGCGCGCTACACGCCGGAGACGGTCGCCGACCTGTGCGGATGCAAGCCGGAGGACTTCCTGGCCGTGGCCGAGGCCCTGGCCGCGAACTCGGGCCGCGAGCGCACATCGGCCTTCTGCTACGCGATGGGCTGGACCCAGCACACCGTGGGCGTGCAGATGATCGGCTGCGCGGCGCTGCTGCAACTGCTGCTCGGCAATATCGGGCGACCCGGCGGCGGTATCCTGGCCCTGCGCGGCCATGCCACCATCCAGGGTTCGACCGACATCCCGACGCTCTACAACCTGCTGCCGGGCTACCTGGCCCAGCCATCCACGACCTCCGGCCACTTCAGCCTGAAAGAGTATCTGGATGTCCAGACGCCACACACCGGCTGGTGGCACCACTACCCGAAGTACATGATCAGCCTGCTCAAGTCGTGGTGGGGCGATGCCGCCACGGCGGAGAACGACTACATGTACGACTACATCCCTAAGATCGACAGCGACTACTCGCTCTTGCCGATGATGCAGGCCATGAAGGACGGGGAGATCCAGGGCCTCTTCTGCATGGGACAGAACCCGGCCGTCGGCGCGCAAAACGCCGTGCTGGTGCGCGAGGGGCTGGCCCGGTTGAAGTGGCTAGTGGTGCGCGACAACTTCGAGGTCGAGAGCGCCGCCTTCTGGCGTAACTCGCCGGAGGTAGAAAGCGGCAAGGTGCGCCCGCAGGACATCGGCACCGAGATCTTCCTGATGCCCACGGCGATGGTCCCGGAAAAGAACGGCTCGTTCACCAACACCATGCGCCTGGTGCAGTATCACGACAAGGCGGTCGAGCCGCCCGCCGAGTGCCGGTCGGAAGCCTGGTTCGTCTACCACCTGGGCCGGAGGTTGCGCGAACTCTACGCGGGCAGCACCGACCCGCGCGACCAGGGCTTGCTGAAGCTGACCTGGGACTACGGGTCCGAGGGCGCGACCCATGACCCGGTGATCGACGACATCGTCAAGGAGATCAACGGCTGGACGGTCGCCGACCACAAGCAGGTCAAGACCTTCACCGACCTGAAGGACGACGGCAGCACGGCCTGCGGCTGCTGGCTCTACTCCGGCATCTACCCGGACGAGCACACGAACATGGCCCGCAACCGGGACGGCGACAACTGGGTCAGCCTGGGCTGGGGCTTCTCCTGGCCCGCCAACCGCCGCATCCTCTACAACCGCGCCAGCGCCGACCCCGAAGGCCGGCCCTGGTCCGAGCGCAAGAAGTACGTCTGGTGGGATGCCGAGCAGCAGAAATGGACCGGCTACGACGTGCCCGACTTCCCGGCCACCAAGGCGCCGGATACCCCCCCGCAGCCCGACGGCACGGGCATCGACGCCCACTCCGGCGCCGATCCGTTCATCATCCAGGCCGACGGGCGCGGCTGGCTCTTCGTGCCCAGCGGCCTGAAAGACGGCCCGCTGCCCACACACTACGAGGCCGAGGAGGCGCCTGTCGAAAACGCCCTCTATAAGCAACAGACCAACCCGGTAGCCAAGGTCTGGAAGCGCAAGGACAACGTGCTGGCCGACTTCGGCGATCCGCACTATCCCTACGTGATCACCACCTACCGGCTGACCGAGCACCACACGGCGGGCGGCATGACGCGCTGGCTGCCCTGGCTGGCGGAGCTACAGCCCCAGGGCTTCGTGGAGCTAAGCCCCGCGCTGGCCCAGGAAAAGGGCATCGCCAACGGCGACTGGGTGGTGGTGAGCACGCCGCGCGGCGACGCCGAGGCGCGGGCCATGGTCACCGACCGTATGCAGCCGATGAAGATCCGCCGCCGCCAGGTCCATCAAATCGGCATGCCCTGGCACTTTGGCTGGCAGGGCCTGGCGACCGGCGGCATCGCCAACAACCTGACATCCATGGTGGCCGACCCGAACGTCAGCATCCACGAGAGCAAGGCGTTCATGTGCAACATCCGGAAAGGACGGCTGCAACCATGAATCAGCCCGCAGTTCCGGAGGGGATGGGCGCACCGCGCAAGACGGCGCCGACGATCAGCACGCCCACCGTGCCGATGGGCGGCCCCGGCCCCACCCCGGCGGGAGCGACAGCCAGCGCCGGGCCAACGAACCAGAGCGCCTTTATCCCGCTTGGCGAAGTCACCAAGCGCGACACCAGCCGCACCCGGCAGAATAAGGGCTTCTTCACCGACACGTCGGTCTGTATCGGCTGTAAGGCGTGCGAGGTGGCCTGCAAGCAGTGGAACCAGTTGCCGAGCGACGGCTATGAGTACACCGGCTTCAGCTACGACAACACGGGCGCGCTGTCCGGCAGCACCTGGCGCCATGTCGCGTTCATCGAGCGGCCCGGCGCCGGGCACGCCGGCACCCAGTCGAACTGGCTGATGTCATCCGATGTGTGCAAGCACTGCACCCACGCCGGGTGCTTGCAAGCCTGCCCGACCGGGGCGATCATCCGCACCGAGTTCAATACCGTGGTCGTGCAGGAAGACGTCTGCAACGGTTGCGGCTACTGCGTGCCCGCCTGCCCGTTCGGCGTGGTCGAGCTTGCCAATATCCCCACGGCGCCCCGCCCGGCGAACAAAGTCGACGACCTGGTGACGGCGTTGCGGCAGGAAGTGGACGGCTTGCTGGCCCACAAATGCACGCTCTGCTACGACCGCTTGATCGACGGCATCGAACCGGCCTGCGCCAAAGCCTGTCCGACCGACTCCATCCAGTTCGGCGACCTGGACGAGCTACGCGAGCGCGCCGAAAAGCGCGTGGATGATCTCCACACCCGCGGCATCCCGCAAGCCTATCTCTACGGGGCGCGCGAGGGCGATCCGGGGGCCACGCGCGGCATCGGCCCGCTCAACGCCTTCTTCCTGCTGCTGGACGATCCGGAGGTCTACAACCTGCCGGCCCGCCCGCAACTGCCGCAGAACAACGTCGTGCCCGGTTACGTCGCCACCGCCCTGACCGCCATCGTGCTGGGCATCGGCGCGGCGCTCTCTTTCCGCAGAAAGTAGCTTGTGGCGCCTGCCGGGCGGCGGACCGTCCGGCAGGCGCTACTCGCCCTCCCGACGAAGCTGTCCTTAAGACAGAGAGGTGCTTAATGGATTCGAATGCACAACGGGTCGCGGCCACCCAGGGACCGGGCACCACCCTGCCCGTCACCGATCTCGGACGAGACGGACGGCAAAACGGGCATAGCCCCGCCCTCGCCACCACTACTAGTGAGGCGCGCAAGAGCTACTATGGCGTCGCACCGATCAAAAAGCCGCACTGGAAGTGGGAGATCGTGCTCTACTTCTTCCTCGGCGGCGTCGCGTCGGGTGCGTACACCATCGCCACCATCGCCGAGGTGGTCGGCAACCGGCGCCACCGCGACATCGTGCGCGCCGGGCGCTACGTGGCCCTGCCCTGCCTCATCGCCAGCCCGATCCTGCTGATCAAGGACCTGGGCAAACCGTCGCGCTTCTTCAATATGCTGCGCGTCTTCAAGATCAAATCGCCCATGTCGATGGGCACCTGGGGGTTAATCACCTTCAGCGGGTTCGCCGGGCTGTCGGCCATCGCCGAACTGGCCGATCAGGGCGTCGCGCGGGGCACGCTCCTATCGCGGCTGGCGCTGCTTTTGCCGCGCCGCCTGATCGGGCGGGCCGGGTCGTTCTTCGCCCTGTTCGTCGGCGGCTACACCGGCGTGCTGCTGTCGGCCACCACGGTGCCGCTGTGGTCGAAGAACAAGTATCTGCTCGGCCCGACCTTCATTAGCGGCGCGGTCTCCACGGGCGCCGCGGCCATCGACCTGGCGCTGACGATGAGCGGCAAGGACGATGACCAGACGATGGCGGCCCTCGAAGAAACCGAAGCGGTGGCCCTGGCGACGGAAATCGCCATGCTGGCCGCGCAGGCCGCGACCTCCGGCAAGCTGGTTGATCCGCTGCTCAAGGGCAAGTACCGCACGCTGTTCATCCCCGGCGTAGCCCTGGGCATCGTGCTGCCCTTCCTGGCCCAGCTTAACGGACTGTTGCGCGGACACCGCACACGGGGGGGCCGCCTGCTGACCAGCATCCTGGTTTTGCTTGGCGGCCTGGCGATGCGCTGGAGCCTGGTCTACGCGGGCAAGGCAACCGCCGAGGACCCGGAGGCATACTTCAAGCTGAACCGCTAACCCTGCCCCGTGAGGGGTCTGGCGACGACGGGCCGGTTTGAGACCGGCCCCTACCGCGCGTACCGGGACGCGGTCCGGTTTGAAACCGGCCCCTACAGCCAATGGCCGGTAGGGCCGGCTAACTCGCCGCAGCGATCAGCGCCGCCACGGCCTCGCCGGCCGGGCGGGCTTCGACCTCGGCGACGCGCCCCACCTGCGCCACCTGGCCGCCAAAGAGCACGGCAACGCGCTCGGCCAGGTGGCGCACTTCGCGCCAATCGTGCGTGACCAGCACAACGGCACAGGGTCGCTCGGCCAGCAACGCCGCCAGATCGAGCATCAATTGGCGGCGGGCCAGCGAGTCGAGCGCGGCAAACGGCTCATCCAGCAGCAGCACTTCGGGATCGAGCGCCAGCGCGCGGGCCAGGCTGGCCCGTTGCGCCTCGCCCACCGACACCCGCCCGGCCGGGCGCGCGGCCAGGTGCGCGATGCCGAGTTGCTCCAGCCAGGGCTGTACGGCGGCGCGCGCCGCCGCCGCGGGCACGCCGCGCAACCGCAGCCCCAGCGCCGCATTGTCCAGCAAGCTGCCGCGCAGCAACAGCGGGCGCTGAAACACGACCGCCATGCGCCGCCGCAGCCGCACCAACTCGCCCGGCTCCCAGCGCACCGGCTCCCCCGCCACGCGCACCACGCCCGCCGCGGGCCGGTGGAGCAGAGCCAGCGTCTCCAGGAGCGTGCTTTTGCCCGCGCCGTTCGGCCCGACCAGCGCCAGCCGCTCGCCCGCCGCCAGGGCCAGATGGGGCACCTGGAGCACCATCCGCCGCCCGCGCGCCAGTTGCAGGTCGCCCGCTTCGAGCAGCGGGACGCCGCTAGTCGCCATGCGGGCCGCTCCGCTGCTGCAGCCAGGTCAGCCCGGCGGCCACGGCGAAGGTCAGCGCCAGCAGGATGGCCGAGAGGGCAATCGCCACGTCGAAGTCGCCCTTGCCCGTCTCCAGCACGGTGGCCGTAGTCAGCACGCGCGTCTCGCCCTGGATATTGCCGCCGACCATCAGCGAGGCGCCCACCTCGGAGATCACCGCGCCGAACCCGGCCATCACCGCGCCGAGCAACGGCAGGCGCACTTCGCCCAACAGCAGGCCCGCCAACTGGCGCCGATCCGCGCCCAGGGCCTGGATCTGCAAATGCAGATGGGGGTCGAGTTGCTGCACGGCGGTCATGGTCAGGGCCGCCACGAGCGGCAGGGCCAGCACCACCTGGGCCAGCACCATGGCCGCCGGGGTGTAGAGCAGGTGCAGCCCGCCCAGCGGCCCCGTGCGCCACAGCAGCAGGCTCAGCACCAGGCCCACCACCACCGGCGGCAGGCCCATGCCGCTGTTCACCACGCTGATGACACCCGTGCGCCCCGGAAAGCGGATCAGCGCCAGCCCCAGCCCCACCGGCACGCCAACTAGCACGCTGATCAGCGTCGCGGCCCCGCTGACCAGCAGCGAGAGCAGCACGATGTTCCAGACCAGCGGGTCGCCGCGCAGCAGCAACCCACCCGCCTGCACCAGCCCGTTCCAGATCGTGTCCATCTACGTCTGCGCCCGCTCGTACATGAAGCGGAGGTTGTCCCCAAAGCCGTTCGAGTACTCCCACGCCTGGTAGGCCACCGGCACCGGCACCTGGGCCAGTTCCTCGGCGGGAATACCCATCGTCACCAGATCGGCGGCCAACTGCTGCAAGTCGCGGATGTACTGGCGCAGCAAAGCGAGATCGGCCGGTGTGCCGACCTGCCCATGGCCCGGCGCGACCGTCGCCACGTCGAGGTCGGCGACCTGGTCGAGGATCGCAAGCCAGGTGTCCGGGTTGCCCTGGCTCATCGAGGGGTGGTAGCCGACCTGGCCGAGATCGCCCATGAAGATAACCCGGTCCGCGGGCAGGTAGAGGAAAGCGTCGCTGGGGGTGTGTCCGCCGCCCAGGGTTATCAGTTCCGCCGTCCGGCGCGAGCCGTGGAAGGTCAGCCGGTCGCTGAACGTCAGATCGGGCGGGCGGATTTGCAGGTCCGGCAGCCCGCGCTGAATGGCCCGGTACTCGCCGAGCGTCATCCGCAGGCCGCGCAGCTTGTTCGGGTCTGTCTCCCGCGCCAGGTCTTGCTCCAGCGCATCCAGTTCCTCCGGGTGCGTGCGCGCATACTCGACAAACGCGGGCGCCCGCACGCCGATCAGGTCGCGCGTCCCCGTCGTCGCCACGATGGTCGCTTCGGGAAAGGCCAGGTTGCCCATGATGTGGTCGGCATGGTTGTGGCTGTTGACCACCCAGGCCGGCGCGCGCCCGGTCAACTCCACGGCGGCGGCGTGCAAAGCCTGCGCGGCGGCCAGAGTGGCGAAGCTATCGAACACCAGCGTCTGCTCACCCAGGTCTACGATGCCCGCGTTGCCCCACGCGCCTGTGCCCGGCACGACAACGGCGGCATATACGCCCTCGGCCAGTGACTCGATGCGGAAGTATGCGCCGGACGCCGGCGCGTTGCTGCTATCGGTCATGGCATTGCTCCCTCCCCGGCCCCACTTCCGCCGCGCTACAACGCGACGGTGTTACAGCGGATCTTCCTTGCTTGTAGTACAGATATGTGCCAACCCTTTCGGGGTCAGCGCACGCCACCATAAAGTTGCAGGGAGTCTGTAAACCTGTTTGCGGGGGTCTCGTCGATGGGTTCAATTCCTATCTCGACATGATCGTCATCCTCGCCGTCAACAGGAACTCGTTCCGCAACTGTGACCCGATAAGTACCAGGAACAAGCGGAATAAATAATCCGCGCTGTGGCTGTGACTGACCCCCGGTGATCTCCTCACCCGGTCCAATGAATAGGACTCCGGAAGAACAGGCGATCTTAGCCCTGACTGCACGTCCGGTGCTGGTTACTGGTCCGTCGTGCGTATAGAGTTTGTAACAGCCGTCGGCAAACACATTAACAATCATTATGTTGCC
>JAICKM010000806.1 GCA_025927935.1 Chloroflexia bacterium
ACCGGCTGCGCGCCGGTTGGCGTCCCCGCCAGGGGCAGAGATACCCTATCCAAGAGGAGCGCTATGCAGATCATCATCCCGGCCGGGGGCCTGGGCACCCGCATGCGGCCGCACACCTACAGCAAACCCAAGCCGCTGGTCGCCGTGGGCGGCAAGCCGTCCATCGCACACATTCTCGACGCCTTTGCCGCCCTGCCCATCGACAAGGTGGTGTTGATCACCGGACGCCAGGGCGAGATGCTATTGGATTATGTCAAGCAGCATTATTCCTTCGAGGCCGAGGCCGTCGAGCAGAAAGTGATGCGCGGCCAGTCGGACGCCATTTTGCTGGCCGAGCCGCTGATCGACAAGGCGGATGATCTCTTCGTGGTGTTCTCCGACACCCTGTTTGAGGCGGACCTCAGCGCCGTGCAACACCTGGGCGACGCCGACGGCGCGGCGTTCGTTAAAGAAGTGCCCGATCCCAGCCGCTTCGGCATCGCCGTGAGCAACGCGCAGGGCTACATCACGCGCATGGTCGAGAAGCCGCAGGAGCCGATATCCCATGATGCCGTCGTCGGTATCTATTATTTCAAGCGCGCCGGCGACCTCTACGACGCGATCCATGAGCAGGTCGAGCGCAAGATCATGTTGAAGAACGAGTATTTTCTGGCCGACGCGATCCAGGTCATGGTCGAGCACGGCAAGAAGCTGAAGGTGCTGCCGGTGACGGTCTGGGAGGACACCGGCACCCGCGACGCGATCCTGCACAGCAACCGCTACCTGCTGCGCAAGCAGCACGGCGATCAGCCGGACACGCCCTACGTGCAGGGCAGCGCGTTGATCGTCCCGCCCGTGTTCATCGGCGAAGGCGTGACGCTCGATCAATGCGTGGTCGGGCCGTATGCGAGCGTCGGCGCGGGGACGAGCATCAGCACGGCCATCGTGCGCGACTGTATTATCGGCGAGCAAGCGCGCGTGCGGGCCACCATCTGCACCGGCACCCTGATCGGCGACCGCGGCGTGGTCGAAGGCACCTTCCAGACGCTGAATATCGGCGATGACTCCACCCTCGGTGTTGATCCGAGCGGCGCCATCGACGAAACCTTCAAGTAGGTGGCGGCCCCGGCGCGCAACGGGCGGCTCGGCGTGTTGCTGCTGCACGGCTACACATCGAGCCTCGATACGGTGAACGGCCTGGTGCCCACACTGACCCGGTTGGGTCTGCCCTACCGCATGCCCGTCTTGCGCGGTCACGGCACGCACGAGCGCGACCTGCGCGGCGTGACGGCGGCAGACTGGTATGCCGACGCGGGGGCGGCCCTGGACGATCTGCTCGGCGAAGTGCCGCGCGCCGCCGTGGTCGGCCTGTCCATGGGCGGCCTGGTCGCCACGCAATTGGGCATCGAGCGCGCGGACTGTCTGGCTGGCGTGGCCCTGGTGGCGCCCTTCTTCGGCACCAAGAACCGGCTCGCGCCCCTGGCCGGGCCGCTGAGCCGGGTCATGCCCTATTTCCCCATGCCCCGCTCAATCTACGATCCCGATGTTTACGCGCGCAACACCAACTACAAACAGGGGGAAGCCACGTCCTTCGCCTCGGCCTACCGCTACAGCCAGGACATGCGCAAGCGGGTGGGCGAATTGCACCTGCCACTGCTGATCGTCGCCAGTCGCCGCGACCAAGTCATCCCGGTGCCGGTCATCGAGGACGTGGTGGCTCACGCGGGCACGCCGCCCGACCAGCGCGAAGTCTACTGGCTGGAACGTTCGGGCCACGACATCCTCATGGACATGGAGCGCGAAACCGCGTATAACTTGATCGGCGCCTGGCTGGCCCGGTTATAGACCCGGAGCAGGCAGACGCGCCGGCCCGACCGCGCGGGCGCCCGGCGGACGATACGCAGACAGGAGGATTGCCCGGATGGAGTGGGTGGAACTGGCCGTGGATGTCGACCGGGAAGCCGTCGAGGCCACCAGCGAACTGTTCGCCCAGTACGGCTACAACCAGGGGGTGGTGGTCGAGGAAACGATTATCCCGCAGCCCGACGAAGACTACGTGGTCGATCTCACGGCGCCCGTGCAGGTGCGCACCTATATCGTCGCCGATGAGCAGGCCGAGGATATCCGCCAGCGCATCGCGGAGGCGCTCTGGCACCTGGGCCGCCTGCGCCATGTGAGCGAGCTGCGCGCCACCCGCCTCAAGGAAGAAGACTGGGCGAACGCCTGGAAAGCCTACTACCAGACCCAGCGCATCGGCAAGCATATGATTATCAAGCCGTCCTGGCTGGAGTACACAGCGCAGCCGGGCGATTATATCATCGAACTCGATCCCGGCATGGCCTTCGGCACGGGGATGCACCCCACCACACGCCTCTGCCTGCGCGCCATCGAGGACTACGCGACCCCCACCATGCAGCGCATCCTCGACCTGGGCACGGGGTCCGGCATTCTAGCGGTCGGGGTGGCGCGCATGCTGCCGGATGCCGCCGTCTGGGCGCTGGACACCGACCCCGTTGCCGTCGAGACCTCCGCCGCCAACGTGGCGGCAAATGGGCTGCGCGAGCGTATCACCGTCGAGCAAGGCTCGCTGGTGCCGGGCGTGGAACCGGACATCCACTTCGACCTGATCATCGCCAATATCCTGGCCCGCGTGATCATCGACCTGGCCCCGGCCATCGCGCGGGCGCTGATGCCGGGCGGCCTCGCCATCACCTCCGGCATCATCGACGAGCGCGGCGCCGACGTGGACGCGGCCCTGCGTAAAGCCGGCCTCACCATCCTCGACACGCGCCAGGAAGGCGACTGGCTGGCGATCATCGTCCGGCGCGACAACGAGTGCTGAATAGGACGAGTGGCCAGTGGTCAGAAATGACGAGTGGGCAGGAATGACGAGTGGGCATGGAAGCCGGAGATAACTTAGCATGCAACGCTTCTTCGTCGATCCGAGCCTCCCCTTGCAGCCGGGCGCCGAGATCAGCCTGCCCGCCGCGCTGACGCACCAGGTGGGGCATGTGCTGCGCATGCGGCCCGGCGACCGCATCGTGCTGCTGGACAACAGCGGCGACGAAAGCGACGTAGAGTTGCTGGCCTTCGACCGTGGCGGAATCCGGGCGCGGGTGCTG
>JAICKM010000685.1 GCA_025927935.1 Chloroflexia bacterium
CGGTCACGCCCTGGCTCTTCAAATAATCGAGCGCCTGGTCCACGCCCTTGAGGTCGCCGCCGAAGTAATCGCGCCCGCGCGGGCCTTCGGTACACGGCTGGGCTGGGTTGACATAGCCTCGGCAGTAGCCTTCCGGCAGCGCCGACCAGAGCTTTTTGATGATCTGATCGAGCGGGTCGCTCGGATAGCCGTAGCGCGGTTCGGTGCCACTCGGGTCGTTATTCGACCGGCCGTTGCGGAAGCGGTCGGGGAAGATCTGGTAGATGACCGCGTTCTTCATCCAGGAGATCGGCTGGAACTGCGGGCTGAAGACCGTGATCGGATAGCTGTTGTCGATCAGGGTGGGCGTGGGGGTGCCCCAGCCGCCGTCTTGGAAGTTGTCGTCGGCGTAATAGGCGGTGGCTGAGCCGTCAGTGACGATGAAGCGGTAATAGAGCGTGCTGAGTTGCGTGGGCGTGATTGTCGTCTGCCAGAAGTCGCAGGTATCGGTCGGCAGCGCCGCGTCATAGCAACTGACGTTCGCCGCGGCGATTTGCAGATCCTGGAAGGACTGGGTGCTGCTCGTCGTATCGTAGAAGCGGGCGCGCACGCCGGTCACATCGTCGTGGAAGGTGCGGAAGCGCAGGGTGATCGGCGTGTTGGGGTTGACCGCGCCGCCCGGCTGCCGGTAGATCGCGTCCTGCGAGTTGTGGCCCAGACCGTTGTACTCGATGTTGTTGTCGTGAGCATGGCCGGCCAGAATCGTCAGGACGTGCGTGGTGGAGTTATAGCTGAACTTCACCTGCGCGCCGTCGAAGGGAACGGTGAAGGGAATGTTCGCGCCACCGGGTGCCCCGCCCTGGCCGTAGTTCTCGTCCCAGCTTTCGTTAATGGTGACTTTGGCCTCATAGCTGCCGTGGGGGATCGCGGTTGTCTCGAAGGTGTAGGTGCCGTCGCCGTCCAGGTCCTGCAACCAGGAGCGCAAGCAATCGGGCTGCCAATCGCCGGAGCAGCCTAGCTCCGACTGGAAGCTGCCCGGCACGGTGGCGATCACCGAGGTTTTGTTGTCGGTGATCCAGTGGCTTTTGTGGTCGTAATAAAACTTGACGGCGGTATTGGCGCCCAGGTTAAGCCTGATATTATCGCCGTTGGGTACACCATGAAGACCGTAGTTCTCGTCCCAACTGTTGTTGAGCGCCGCCTTGTACTGATAGCTGCCGGCGGGCACGGTCCACGTACCCTGCCAGACATCATCGCCGGCATCATATGCCAGGTGGGTCGCTGCGCAACCAGGGTCCCAATCGCCGGCACAGCCCAACTCACTCTGCAAATCGCCGGCAATCGTGACGCTGCTCGGATTAGGGCTATTGGCGGCAACCGTCGCCGCCTGGGTTCCCAGCGCACTACCGAGCAGAATCAGGCTGAACGCCATGATCGCCAACAGCGCGCGCATACTCCAATTGTCCCGCCTCATCATACAGACCACTCCTTCTCTGTGCCGTTACTTGTCCTCAAGCGCGCCCTCAGTTCCCGCTGCGCCGTGCCGGCCGGAACCGGGACGGGCGGTTAAAACGTCCATGGTCATACGGGAATCACAGAAGAACCGGTCCTAGCCGAAAAGTACTAGGACTTAACACTAAAGTATACCGGAAATACTACCAAAAACAACAGGTCATTCGCTATCCTTGCGAGGTTGTAACCAAAATCCGCCGGGCGCCATGTTGCCTGCCGCGCCGGCCCCAGGAGTCTGCTACCCGGCGCCCAATAGCCCCCTTTTCCGCGGGTGCGCGCCCTTTCCAACCAATTTGCGACAGGCCGCTACTTTTTCACCGCGGGCGCCGTTGCTCTTTACGCAAGCCACTGCAGAGGCTCCAGAAGCTTAGCTAAGCTAGATATCGTCCCATATTGCATCATACTAGTAACTAGGAGGCTAACTACCATGCGCGGCCAACAGCATTCCCGTTTATTTCGGACACTGGCGTTCGCTCTATTGCTACTGACTATCTCGATTCTTAACCTGCCTGGAACGCACGCCCTGGCGGCAACTCCGGCGCCCGGCGTTTCGATCACCCCGGTCCCAGTCACCACGATGGGCCTGAGTTTCACCCCGGCGCTCGTAACAGGCGGCGTGATCGCCGGAGGCCAGGTCACCTATTACCTGAATCTGCATAACTACGGCCCGGAGAGTGTACCGTTCAAGCTCACCGTGCATAATCCGGACAGTTGGAAGGTGCAGATCAAGGCGAGCGACGTGGCGATTAAAGCCGGTGGTGATGTGGTGGTAGCCCTGACCGTGGGCGCTCCGACGAGCAACACCGGGGGCAAGACCACGATTACCGTCACCGCGGTCAGCCCGACCAGCACGGCCAAAACCCAGGTTAGCCTGCAAATCCTGCGCCCCAGCACAGGGCCGTAGCCGAAAGTATCCGGCGCGCGGATACAGCAATGGGGTAGCGTCAGGCTACCCCATTGCTGTATCTCGATTCTCCCCGCCAGGGCGGCCGGGGACGCCGGGACTGTTACTTCGCCAGCAGCGCGCGTAATTGCGCCTCGACCTGGCCGCGCAGAGCCAGATCGTTCGTGAGCAGCACCACTTTCTGAAGATCGGCGAGCGCCGCGTCGCGGTTGCCACTCTGGCGATAGCTCAGGGCGCGATTGAAATAAGCGGTCGCATTATCGGGCTGGATGCGGATGGCCTGGGTATAGTCGGCGAGGGCGTGCGGGTAGTCGCCGCGCCGGGCGTAGATCAGACCTCGCCCGTTATACGCCCCGGCGTTGTTGGCATCGATGGTGAGGGCTTGCGTGTAATCAGCCAGAGCGCGAGTGTCGTCGCCCTCTGCAACATAGGCATGCGCCCGCCCCAGGTAGCCCGCCGGGTTAGCCGGCGCGATGCCCAGCGCGCGCGTATAGTCGCTCACCGCCCGCTCGTAATTGCCCTGGGCCAGGTAGGCATCCCCGCGCCCGAGATACGCATCGGGCAACAAGGGCGCCACTTGCAGGGCCTGATCATATTCGGCAATCGCGCGGGTGGCGTCGCCCTGGCTTGCGTAGATGCTGCCGCGCCCCAAATAGGCGGTTGCGGCGCGAGGATTATAGTGTAACGCTTGCTCGAAATCGGCCAGGGCGCGATCTACCACTTCCCGCCTCCGATAGAGGTTGCCGCGATTGATATACGCCTCGGCTAGATCGGGCTGGAGTTGGATTGCCCGGTTGTAATCGGCCAGCGCCTGATCGAGGGCGCCCTGCGCGGCCAGGCATTGACCGCGTCCGTTAAAGGCATCCGCATCGCTGGGCCGGAGATTAATGGCGCTCGTATAGTCAGCGACGGCATGGTCGTACTGGCCCAGCCCGGCATAGGCCGCCGCCCGGCCGGCATAGAGATCGGCGTCGTGGGCCTGGAGCGCGAGCGCTTTGTTATACTCGGCGAGCGCCCGGTCATACGCGCCTTGCGCGACGTAGGTGCGGCCACGGGTCTGATAGCCGGCGGCAATGCTGCCTGGGGTCGGCCCGGCGGGCGGCGGCGTGGGGATCGGGGTAGGGGTCCTGGGCGGCGATGTGGGGAGTGCAGGCGGCGCGGCCACTGCGGTGATCTCGACCGGTAAGGCGGGCGGGGCGGCGGCGTCCGAGCAGGCCGTGCCGCCGATCAGCACGAGACTCAACACAAGCAGACCCGGCAGCCGCCTCCTCCGCCCCAGGAGGGGACGATGTTCGGCCATATCAGGTAGCTCCCATCGCGAACGAACTACCACAAGAGCCAACCTTGTGTCCGCACGATACCCCTATTGTAACCGCGCGGACTATCTGGCCTATGAATGGCGGCGATGGAAACGTTACAGCATTGTCAGAGGCGCGGCGCCCCCCTGCCGCGAACCGCGGCGGGCGGCCACCGGCCACCTTACCGCTC
>JAICKM010000135.1 GCA_025927935.1 Chloroflexia bacterium
CGCAGCCCGGTGATCACCTCGGCGAGTTCGCGCTGGCCGTTGCCCGCCACCCCGGCCACGCCCAGGATCTCGCCCTCGCGGATCTCCAGATCCACGCCGGCCAGCGCGGGCAAGCCCCGGTCGCCCTGCGCCCGCAGCCCCTCGACGTTGAGCACTACATGGCCGGGCGTGGCGGGCGGGCGGTTGACCTGGAACTCGACTTCGCGACCCACCATGAGCCGGGCCAGGCCGCGCCGGTCGCTGGACCGCGCCTCCGTGGTGGCGACCACTCGCCCGCGCCGCAGCACCGTGATCCGGTCGGCCACGGCCAGCACCTCATCCAGTTTGTGCGAGATGAAGATGATGCAAAAGCCCTCGGCGGCCATGTGGCGTAACGTCTGCACCAGGTCGGCGGCCTCCTGCGGCGTCAGCACGGCGGTCGGTTCGTCGAAAATCAGGATCTTGGCGCCCCGGTAGAGCAGGCGCAGGATCTCGACCCGTTGCTGTTCGCCGACCGAGAGTTGCCAGATGCGGGCGCGCGGATCAACGCGCAGCCGGTAGCGCTCGCTCAGGCGGGCTAGTTCCTGCTCCACCCCAGCCGTATCCAGCCGCAACCCGCCTCCGCGCCGGCCCAGCACGGCGTTCTCGGCCACGGTCAGCGAATCAACCAGCATGAAGTGCTGGTAGACCATGCCGACGCCGTGGGCGATGGCGTCGCGCGGCGAACGGAACTGGACCGGCTGCCCGTTGATCGCCATCGTGCCCGCGTCGGGGTGATAGAGTCCGGCCAGCACGCTCATCAGCGTGGATTTACCCGCGCCGTTCTCACCCAGCAGCGCGTGGACCTCGCCCGCCTGCGCGGTGAAGTTCACGGCATCGTTGGCAACGACTCCAGCAAATCGTTTGGTGATGCCGGTCATTTCGACGGCGTTCATGCGTGCTCCCAGTGGTCGGTGGTCAGTGATCAGTGGTCAGTGATCGGTGACGGCTGCGCCGATTCTAAGTGTCAAGTACATAAACCCTGTTCGGTTCTCACCTGCTAAAGCCGCAAGATGATCGTACTCAACTGACCACTGACACCGATCACTGACCACTCGTCCGTCCTATTTCGGAACGGTACCCTCGACGCCCTCGACCAGCCAGTCCATGCTTAGCAGTTCCTGGTCGGTCATGGCCTTGCCGGCGGGCACCTTCTCGGCGCCCGTGTTGTCCTTCAGCGGGCCGGTGAAGATGGTGGTGATGGTCTCGTCGCCCTTCTTGAACTTGGCCGCCTCGTCGTCGGCCATCTGCTTCACGTCCGCCGGAACCATCGCGCCGATGGGCGCCAGATCGACGATACCGTCTTTCCACCCGCCCCAATACTCGTTCGTCTTCCAGGTGCCGGCCTGGACCTGCTTCACCATGTCGGTATAATAGACCCCCCAGTGCCAGATCGGGCTGGTCAGCACGGCCTTGGGGGCGAACTTGCTCATGTCGGCGTCATAGCCGACGCCAAACTTGCCGCGCGCTTCGGCGGCCTGCTGCGGGGCGGGGGTATCCTGGTGCTGGCCGATTACGTCGGCGCCGCCGTCGAGCAGGGCTTCCGCCGCCTGGCGCTCCTTCTGCGGGTCGAACCAGGTGTTGGTCCAAACGACCTTGACCTTCACGGCCGGGTTGGTCTTGCGCGCGCCCAGGGTGAAAGCGTTCAGGCCGCGGATCACTTCGGGCGTCGGGAAGGCGGCGACGTAGCCCATGATGTTGGTCTTCGTCATCTTCCCGGCGATCATCCCGGAGACATAGCGCGGCTCTTCGGCCTTACCGAAGGCCGTGCTGACGTTGGGGGCCGTCTTATAGCCGGAGATATGCACGAAGGTCGTGTTGGGGAAGTCCTTCGCCACGTTGATCGTCGGGTCCATGTAGCCGAACGACGTGGTGACGACGATGTTGAAGCCCTTCTGCGCGAAGTCGCGGATCACGCGCTCGGCGTCGGCGGCCGTTTCCGGCACGCTCTCCTGGTAGGCGGTTTCCACGCCGGGGATGTTCTTCATCAGTTCGAGCCGGCCCTGGTCGTGCGCCCAGGTCCACCCGGCGTCCCCAATGGGGCCGACATAGACGAAGGCGACGCGCATCTTGGCGCCGGTGGCCGGTGGGTTGCCGCTGCCGGTGGACGCGGGAACGGCCGTGGCCGTGGGTTGCGCGTCGGTCCCGCACCCGGCCAGGATGAAGGTCGTTATCAGGAGTAGAACCAATGCCAATCGGTGTTTGCCCATGTTGCGCTTTACCTCCCTTGGGGCCGTTGCCTGAGTGCCGGGCAGACCACGTCTGCAGCCCAAGGCAGACACACGCGACGGCCACGCGCATGCCAGGAGCGATCCGCGATACTAGATTGCCTCAAACAGGATATCTTGCGCCCCTTCCCAGAGGACCATGCGCCCCAGTTCGCGCAGGTGTTCGCGGCCTTCGACGACCGTCAGGAAGTGGTTGCCCGCCAGTTGCCCAACCTTGCTGGCGAAGCGGGAGCTGCCGTAGGGAAATAGGATCTCGGTTTCGCTGAACCCGCCGGGATAAAAGAGGATCTGGCCGGGGGCCGGATAGCTGGTGTGATTCTCGTAGCCGACGCCTAGCTGGAACTCGCCGAGGGGAATCCAGGCGGCCTCGCCACTCCAGCGCGCGTGGATGATCTTGCTGCGCCAGGGCAGCAGCCGGCTGAACGCCGCACACGTCTGTGGGGCGTCCGCCTCTTCCATTTGCGCGGTGAATTGCAGTGGTCCCGCCGTAATACGGAGCATACGCACCAGTTCGGGTCCTCCTTGCTGGACTCTAAGTCGCCTGGTTCCCGGCAGACGACGGCGATGGGATAAACAATGCTGCCGGCGACTGACCGGCTAGACCTGCTGGCACGATTATAGGAGCCGCGCGACTCCTTGTCAACCGGACCTCCTGTCCGGTAGATACATAGATAGGCTCACTGTAGCTGCTTTTTGTCGCGAAGTTTATTCAGAGTCTCCTAGCTGCTAATTGCATTAGCAGCTACGGGGGCCGGGCGATTCCGCTTTTGCGGGCCGCCCGGCGATATAATAGTATAGGCCCCGAGAGGGCTAGCTGCCGGTGCGAGGGCGTCGCGATCCAGGATCGCCGCCCGGCGCAACGGCAACCAATTGATCCGTCGCTTTTTCTGCGTCCGGCGCGCCGCAAGCGGACCGTAAGGACGCCGGTAAAGGAGTTACCTATGTGCGGACGTTACACACTGACCGCTACCCCTCAGCAGATTGCACTGCGCTTCGGCGTGGACCCGGCGCCGGTCGCCACCGATCTGGCGCCGCGCTATAATATCGCACCGAGCCAGGCCAACCCCGTGGTCATCAACCAGGACGGCCCTGCCCTGGCCCTGATGCAATGGGGCCTGATCCCGGCCTGGTCGCGCGAGCCGAGTTCGCGCTACTCGACCATCAATGCCCGGATCGAGACCGTGGCCGACAAGCCGGCCTTCCGCGGGCCGCTGCGCAGCCGGCGCTGCCTGGTCCCGGCCACCGGCTACTACGAATGGCAGGCCCGGCCGGGTGCCCCCGCCCGCGCCGCCAAGCAGCCCTACTTTATCACACTGGGCCATGACGGCGGGCCGGGCGAGGTGTTCGCGTTCGCCGGACTCTACGACATCTGGCACGGGCCGGACGGCCATGAACTCGCCACCTACACGATCCTGACCACGGCGGCCAACGATCTGCTCCGGCCGCTCCACGAGCGCATGCCGGTGATCCTGCCACGCGAGGCCGAGGCGCAATGGCTGGATCCGGGGATCAACGACCCGGCCCGGCTGCTGGCCCTGCTCCAGCCACCGCGCGAAGACCGCATCAGCGCCTATCCCGTCTCCTCCGCGGTGAACAGTCCGGCTGCCGATAATCCGGACCTGCTGGCGCCGGTTCCTGGGTTGCCGGCTATGCAGTGGCAGGCCCCGGAGCTGTGTTAGGCGGGGCCGGGGCGGCGGGCCGCGCTTCAGTGGCCCGCCGCCAGTCCGCGAAAATCTCGTAATCGCCGGGGAAGGCCAGTGGAGGCATCTCGTCCGGGCCGAAGAAGGCCAGTTCGCTGACTTCCTCCGGCTGGGGGGCCAGGGCGCGCAGGGCTTCGGGCGTCACGCTTGCCCGGTAGGCAATTAGAATATGCGGGCGCCCAGTGGTGCTGTAGACGCCCAGCAAGCCGTCGAGCCGCACGTCCAGGTTGGCTTCCTCTTTGACTTCGCGCAGAGCGGCGTCCTCCACCTTCTCGCCCCGGTCGACATATCCCGTGATAAAACTCCATTGTCCCAGGCCGGGATTGATGCTGCGCCGCCCCAGCAACACTTTACCTGCATGTTCCACCATCACCACGGCGACGACTTTGGGATCGGCGAAGGCGACGAAGTCGCAGGCCGGGCAGGCGGCGCGTAGCGCCCCGGCAACCGAGCGTTGCACCAGCGCGGCGCCGCAGGCGGGGCAGTACTTGAACGGCAGATCGGGCACGAGCGGCTTCCTTGGCTACAGGTCCGGCGCGGCGGATGTCTCATTGCTGTTGCTGGCAGCATAGCACGCTCTTGCGATCACGGTCAAGCGCCACCAGCACGTGGGACGGTAGCCTGGCCGCGTCCGGGGGCCAGACCGGGGTAGATGCCGCGGTGCCCTTCTAATAGGCGCAAGATTCTTCGCGTCCGCCTAGCGGCCTGATACCACCTGGTCTACCGATTGAACCGCCGGATCGCCCACCGGCGTATTACATGAGGCTAGAAGGGGATTCTATGATCACTGCCGCGATCCCCGGATCAAAGGAGCGATAAATGGTGAACACGAAAGAACTGGCCGAGCAATTCCTGGGCGCCCTGGTCGCCAGGGATGCCGCCGGCGTGGAGGCGCTGCTGAGCGACGATGCGGCGTTGCGCGTCGGCGGGTGGCGGGGCAGCGAATCGTACCGGCCTCGCGCGCGAGTGCTGGCCCGGCTGCAAGTCGAGTGGGCCGGCTGGCCCGATCCCCGATTGGAGGTTTTCACCGTCCTGGGTGACGAGACTCGCGTCGCGGTGGAGTTTCGCATTCAGGTGACGGTGCAGGACCGCTATGTGGAGCACAATCGCGCGGTCTTCCTGACCGTCGCCGGGGACCGCATCACGCTGATCGATCTCTATTGCCCGGAGCCGATGCCCAGCGCGCACCGCAAAGGCTGGATCGCCCCGGCCACGCTCTCGGAGACGGAGATCCAGCGGGCGCTGGTGGAGATGCGATCCCGGTTCGATCTGCGCGAATGGATGCCGCCGCTGCTTAATTCGCAGTTCAGCTTGCGCGGCGGGCACGGTGGGTCGGGCGATGCCCACCCCGGCAGCAACGGCGCGGGCGGCGCTCACTGGACCGCAGAGGAGGCAGACGCCCGTATCGAGGAGATGATCGCCTATCACCGCGAGCGGGGCATCGGCTTTACCTGGTATGTAGCGCCGGATAATACCCCGGCGGATCTGCGAGAGCGCCTGGAGCGGCACGGACTGGTGCTCGCGGGCGACCAGGCCACTATGGCCCGTGTGGGCCTCGATAACCTGGACGACATCCCGATCAACCCGGATGTTACCGTCGAGGTGCTGGATGGCACCGACCTGGCGGCTATCGAGGCAGGGCTGCAAATCACGGCGCGCTGCTTCAACTGGACCTCGGAACAGTTGGACCAGTGGCGAGTTGGCACCGTGAAGCGGTTGCAGAATCCGGCGATGCGTGAGGAAGATATCGCCTACCTGGCCCGGCTTAACGGCACGCCCGTGGCCCAGGCGGTGCTGCAACTGCGCGCGGGTATCGCCTACCTGGGCGGGGCCGCCACACTGCCGGAGTATCGCGGGCGGCGCATCTACTCGACGCTACTGCGCCGCCGCCTGGAAGATGCGCGGGCGCGGGGCTATCACATCGCGGCCATCGACGCGGAGCCGATGTCGCGCCGAGTCGTCGCGCGTTACGGCTTCAAGGAATACGCGCGTACCTATGTCTATGGCTGGATGCCGGTGATGGATCTGGATGTTATTCGCTCCCTGGTGCCCGACGAGTGAAAGCAACGCCGCCCCTACCAGGCGGTAGGGGCGGCGTTATTGCTATGGAAACGGTCGCCGCCATTTCCGCTAGTTGCTAGAGCTTGCGATCCATGTCGTCGGTGCGGTTCCGCATCCACTCATCGGCGCGCTCCCCGGTGTTCTCCAGGTCCTCGCCGCGATGTTCGGTCCAGGTCTGGGCCTCCCGCGTGGGGTTGCGGTCGTTGCCTTGCAGGTCATCCTGGCGGCCGGTCAGTGTATCCTCGATATTATCCAGGCCCTGCTCGATCTTGCCGCCCAGGTCCTTGGCACCCCCGCGGATCTGCTCGCCGAGATCGCCTTGATTCATGCCCTGGCGCTCTTCGCGCCGGCCTTCTTGCTCGTTTTCTTTTCCACGTTGCCAGCTAGTCATCCTTGACCTCCTTCGTTTGTTGCCCGTTACCGGACAAACGCGAGTTGTTGCTGACACTAGGTCCATCGGCTCCGCCTGCGGCGGAAACTCTGTGCCCGGACGTTATGAAAACGCCCGGCCACATGCCGGTTTATTAGAGCAAATGATGTGCCAGCCAGGGGATGGCAGTATCAGGGGCGCCGCAAGAGCAGCAGGCGGAAGTGGCCTTCCTGGGGCAGCAGGATGTCGAGCCGGCCATAATGGGCGAGAATATCCTCGGTGAGACCGGCGATAGCGGGCTGGAGCACCGCGTCCGGCACATTCCAGGTGGACGAAAAACAGCGTTCGCGCAACCTGCGCAGATAGGACTCAGGCGTGCGCTTCACCATCCAACTGGCCAGGATCGTGTCGTGCACCGTGTAGCCACGGGCTGTGAGCAGCGCAACGGCCTCGGAAACAATGTTTTCACGGGCTCCGGCCGGCCCGGTATCGCCCGCTTCGGCTAAGCGGGCGGTCCATCGGGTGTCCAGCCAATCGGCGCCGGTATGTGCGTCCCGCCCGAAGGCCAGGGCGCCGCCGGGGCGAATGACGCGCTCAATTTCGTCCAGCACCGGCCGCCAGTCGTCCACGAGATGGAGCACATGCACCATCAGCCCGGCGTCGAAGGTGTGCGTGGCGAACGGCAACCGATAGGCGTCGGCCCGCACCGCGCGCACGGCGCCCGGCAGTTGCGCTGCCGCCGCTTTCTCGCGCAACAGGCGCAACATGCCCGCCGAGATGTCCACACCCGCCGTCCAGGCGCCCGCCCCGGCCAGCGGCAGCAGCACCCGCCCGGTGCCCGCGCCCGCCTCGATCACGCGCAACCGCTGCCCTGGCCGGGCGAAAAGCGCCAAGGCGTCATATAACCCACCGCCGATCTGCGCCGCGACACCGGGCGGCCAGCCGCGGGTCGCGTCATACTCTGTTGCCACCCGGTCAAAACTCTGTCCAGGCATTGCTGTCCCCTAGCCGGCTGCCGGGGCCGGGACTTCGGCTTCGATGAGGGTCTTCAGGTTGTTCATGGCGACCGTCGATTGCGCTTGCATCACTTGGTCCAGCGCCGCAGCCTCCGCGCTGCCTTCGGCGAGGCCCAGAAAGTTGTAGCGCATGGCCCGCGTGAACTCGGTGCCACCGGATCGCTCGGCGAAGGTATAGGTAATGCACGCGGTGGTGCCGCCCGCGCCGGTGGCGTCCAGCACCAGCCGTTCGGGGCGCATATACTCCACGCACGTCCAGTGGGCCAGCCCTTCGCGTCCGGCGATATTCACATGCTCGGTGATCACTTCGCCCAGTTGCACCGGGTGGTCAATGGCGCCCTCGACGCCACGGGTCGCCGGATGCCACTGCGGCCAGTATCGCGCCGTGGTCGCTGCGTCAAAGACGGCCGGGCGCGGGCGCTCGATGAGAACCGTATTCTCCACATAGCCCATCTGCACCACCTCCGGTATTACTGACCTGTTTTCAGCCGCGCTCCGTGCTATTATAGCATCCTCCCCATGGACGGGGTATAATGACACCGGCCTTCCGGTGGCGCCCCGCGGTAGTGTGAATTGCAGAGGCGGCTGAAAGCGTGTATGATGGCACCGCAACACGGCTTGCGGCGAAGGGCGCACATAGCAGGCCCCAATCCTGCCGGGTTGGAGCGGCGTCCTGGACGGACGGAGTCCAGCGTGCGCAGGCATGTAGCGTACAAGGAGCACGGATGGATGAGTAACGCGCCGCAACAACAACCAGGCGGGCAATCACGCTCGCCACAGTCGGGTGGACTTGGCAACCTGGGCAGCGCTGCGGGCGCCGGACTCACACGGTGGATCCTCATCGGCGTGGTCGTCATCCTCCTGGTCTGCGCCGGCTTTACGGTGCTGCTCGTGACCCTGAACAACATGTCGAACCCAACCGCTACCCCGCCCCCGGCGACCACGCTGGGCAACGAGGGCGGCGTAACCGGCAACGGCACGGTCACCATCGTCGGCTTGAATCTCGGCCAGGTGATTATGACCAGCGCCATCGACAGCGCCAACCGGCCGGTGGCCGTGACCGATAACTTCACCACCGCCAGCCCGGCGATCTACGCGGTGGTGCCGGGCATCAACGTGCCGGCAGGCAGCAGCCTGTTTGCCCGCTGGTTGCGCGACGGCCAGCTCTTCGAGGATAGCTCGGCGATCACGGCGCAGCAAGCCTATACCAATACCTTCATCCAGTTCGTTTTGCAGCCGAAAGCCGGGGGAACCTTGCCACCAGGGGCGTATACCGTGCAGATTTTCGGTAACGGCGTGCAACGCGGTTCGGCCCAGTTCACGGTGCGCTAATCAAGTGTGGTGCTGTTCCGTACGCGATGCACGAATAGCGGGGCCTTCATTAAGCGCAACGCCGACCTGGCCCGCGGCTGAATCGCCATCCTAGTCTGGTTCTGTACTCTGTTGACGTTACGTTCGTTATCCTGCCTGTCGCGTAGCCTCGCGCGCCTGCGGACGGCGCCGGCTCTGGGCCTGCTGGCCCTACTCACAGCCTGCTCGGCGCTGGGCGGCGGCCCGCCGCCCACAGCAACCCCCGTGTGGCCCGTCGTCACCGTCGCCGCGCAGCCGGGGCCGGTCCACACCCAGCATATCGAGATCGGGCTGGCCCAGGGCGGCGAGTCATTCGATCCCACCTTTCTCCACCCCACGATCCCGCTGATTAAAAACCTGGGCATTCGCTATGTGCGGCTGGACCACATTTATAACCATCCCGGCGTGGTCGCGCGCCGGCCCGGCGGCGGGTTGACCTACGACTGGACGCCGCTCGACACGCTGGTGGACGACATCCGGGCCATGGGTGCTGAGCCGATGCTGGACCTGAGCTATATGCCGCCCGCCCTCAACCCCCAATCGCAATTGCTGCCGCCGCTGGACTGGGACGAGTGGAACAAACTGGCCCATACCACCGCCCGCCACTTCAACGTGGACCGCGCCCTGAGCCTGCGCTACTGGGAGATCTGGAACGAGCCGAACCTGTGGGGCGCCTGGCAGGGATCGTATCCCCAATACCTCAACCTCTATGACATCAGCCGCCGGGCCATCCACGACCTCGATCCGCACGCGGTTGTCGGCGGGCCGTCGCTGTCGCTCTACGAGGAGACGGCGCTCGACTGGCTGCTGGGCTTCGAGACGGCGCAGGCCGGTGGCGGCGATGTGGGCTTCCTCTCCTGGCATGCCTACGGCTGGACTCCCCAGCAGATGGCCGCGCAGGTCAAAGCCGCCCGCGACCTGGCCGCGCGCAAGCGCCCTAACCAGGCGCTGGAGTTGATGATTACGGAACTGGGCGTGCGCACCGGCGGGCCGGGCGACACCAGTGTGGACAACAAAGCCGACACCCCGGCGGCGGCGGTCCACTTGCTGGCCTCGATCCAGGCGCTCGACGCCGCCGGGCTGGATAAGCTGTTCGTCTTCGAGTTGCGCGACGGGCCGCATCCGGGCGGGGAATTCTGGGGCCGCTTCGGCATCCTGACCTACAACCTGCACCCCAAACCGATCTACCACGCGCTGGCCGCCTATCATGTGCTGGGCCGCGATCTGCTGCCGGTCACGATCACGCCGGCCCGGCCCGATCTGGGCATGCTGGTGGCCCCCGACGGGCGCGCGCTGCTCTGGTACAGCGGCCCTGACCCGGTGCGCGCCGAGGTGCGGCTGCCCGCCGCCGCGGGGGCGACGGTACGGGCAACCCTGTTCGACGCCACGCACAACAACCCCGCCGCAGGGTTCGGCGGCGACACGCCCACTCCCGCCGGCACCTTTCCCACGGAGGATCTTAGTTTCGTGCTCCAACCCGACAGTCTGGTCATCCTGGAACCCGCTCGTTAGCGGGCGCGAGATCGTACCAGGCAGCGGACCCGGCATGTTATAATGCCTGGATTCAATCCCATCTATCAGGAGGTATTATACCGTGAGTAACACGCCGGATCTACGGGGCCTGGAGGCATTTGCCGAGGTGAAGCGGGCTATCGTCGTGGCGGCCCATGCCGACGATATGGAAACGATGATGGGCGGCACGCTCATCCTGCTGCGACAGCGGGGCGTTGAGTTCTACGAAGTGATCTGCACGGCGGGCGACCGGGGCAGCAACGAACCGCCGTGGACGCGCGAGTCGCTGGCGGCGACCCGCGTGCAGGAGGCCCAGCGCGCCGCCGAAATGCTGGGCGTGGCTCGCGTGGAGATCATGGGCCACCCCGACGGCGAACTGGAGCCCACGCTGGAGTTGCGGGCCGAGATCGCCCGCTACTACCGGATGTTCCAGCCCGATACGCTGTTCACCTTCGACTCCAGCGGCTGGCTGCTGAACCATCCCGACCACCGCGTGACCGGGCGCACGGCGCTCGACGCGCTGATCCCGTCGTCGATGCGCCTGTATCATCAGGATCAACTGGATGCGGGGCTGGAGCGCGCCGAGATCAAACAGATCTTCCTCTGGACCGGCCATGACCCCGATGTATTTATCGATATTGCCGGCGTCTACGATCAGAAGTTCGCCGCCTGCCGAGCGCACGAAAGCCAGTTCCCCGAAGATGCCCGCCTCGACTGGATGAAGCGGTTGGACAGCGCCCGCGGCGAACGTATCAACGCGCCCTATGCGGAGTCGTTCCAGGCGCTGAGGACCTTCTAACCGATGGATTGGCTACAGATAGCCGGCTTTGTGGCCCTGGGCGCGACCCTGGGTACGTTTGGCACGATTATCGGCGCGGGCGGGGGCTTTCTGCTGGTGCCGGTGCTGTTGCTGTTGGGCTGGCCCCATGAGCAAGCCGCGGGCACGTCGCTGCTAATGGTGGCGGCGAACGCCGCTTCGGGCAGCCTCTCGTACTTACGGCAGAAGCGCGTCGACCTGGCGAGCGGCTGGCGCTTCGCCGTGGCGACGCTACCCGGCGCGCTCATCGGCTCGCTGGTAGTAGACCAGATCAGCGGGCGGGTGTTCAACACGCTGTTTGGGCTGCTGTTGATTTCCCTGGCGGTGTACCTGTTTCTGCGCCCGGAGCGCAAGCGGGCCGCCGGAACACCGGGCGAGCCGCCGCCCCGCCCGCCGGGATGGCGCGGCTGGGGCTGGACCGTGCGCAACTTTGTCGATGCGCGCGGTGAGCACTGGGTCTACGGCTACGCCCAACCCTGGGCCATTCTGTTGTCGTTCGGAGTCGGCTTCATGTCCAGCATCCTGGGCATCGGCGGCGGCATCATCCATGTGCCCGCGCTGATCAACCTGTTCAATTTCCCCGCGCACGTCGCCACGGCGACCTCGCACTTCGTGCTCGCCATTACCGCGGCGGCCGGCACGGCGGGCCACCTGGTGCAAGGCCATGTGCGTATCCTGGAGGGGCTGTTGCTGGGCGCGGGCGCCATTGCGGGCGCGCAAGTCGGCGGCGCGGTCTCGCACCGCGTGAACGCCGTCTGGATCACGCGCGCCCTGGCCGTCGCCCTGACGCTGGTCGCCATCCGCCTGCTGCTCGGCTGAGGCGGGCATCCTCGACGCGCCCGCCCGCCAGTCGCC
This sequence comes from Chloroflexia bacterium, assembly GCA_025927935.1. The sequence continues at coordinate 11,928 of JAICKM010000135.1, forward strand.
GTAAGCGCAGCTAGGCAGCGGATCCTCCCGACCTTGTCACTC
>JAICKM010000251.1 GCA_025927935.1 Chloroflexia bacterium
ATAACAAAAGAGGTGTGCTATAATGAGAGAACATTTCGCCGGTATCCGTCGCCCGCGTGGCTTATCCGGGAGCTGCTTATGCGTTCCGCTCGTCGCAATCTCGGCGCCCAGTTGCTCATGATTCTGGTTGTGTTGATCGGCCTGGGGTTTGGCTACAGCTTTGCCCGCGAGGTCGTCCAGGCGCAGCATCTCGCCGGGCAGGCCGAAGCATCGCGGCAGGAGAATGAGCGCATCGCGGCGGAGAACCGCAAACTCCAGCGGGATCTGCAATATTACCAGTCGGACGCCTACGCCGAACTCCGCGCGCGCACCGACCTGAACATGCGCCGCCCCGACGAGCAGGTAATTTTGCCGGTCTTGCCGGACGGCGAGACCACGATCACCGCGCCGGATACCGATATGGCCGCCCAACCCGCGTCCGCGGCTGCTAACCCGGTCGCCGCCGCGCCGGGGGTCGGCACGGGGCGCAACTGGGATCGCTGGCTGGCCCTTTTCGCCGGCACCGCCCGCTGACGTTGCGCGAATCGATTAGCGAAAGCTTGACATTGCGCTGCCCATCGGGTATACTATAGCAACAGCGACGCGGAGTGGAGCAGTGGCAGCTCGTTGGGCTCATAACCCAAAGGTCGCAGGTTCGAATCCTGCCTCCGCTACCAATGATAGAGGCCCCGAAAGGGGCCTCTTTTTTTGTCACCATCGGTTTTTGGTCACGCGCTCTTGGTCGGGTATCCTCGTCAAACAAAGGTTGCAGCGGTGGCCCCATTTATGATATAATTACCGTTGGTGCGCCCCGTGGGGGTGTGCCGGATCTATTTTATTATGCACGCGCTTCGACTGCGCCGGTCGTGCCTCGGGTTCGCTCCCGCGAACGGGGGTTCCGGCGTGGAATGACGAGCGCGGACGCAGCCTAACGATACTAGGAGGATAAGAACACCATTGGTTAATGTCGTAGAGAATCCCGCTGCAACGGCTCCTGCCCCCGCCCCGGTCGAGCGCGCGCCCCGCGAAACGCAGACCCGCGACGGCAATTATGGCATCTCGATGAAGGGGCTGCTCGAAGCCGGTGTCCATTTTGGGCATCAGACCAAGCGCTGGAACCCCAAGATGCGCCCCTATATTTTTACGGAGCGCAATGGTATCCACATCATTGATCTGCAGCAGACTGTGCAGGGCTTGCAGCAGGCGATGCGCTTCGTGGGCGATACGGTCGCCAACGGCGGCAAAATCATCTTTGTCGGCACCAAGAAGCAGGCTCAGGACACCGTGCGCGAAGAAGCGGAGCGCTCGGGCATGTTCTATGTCAACAAGCGCTGGCTGGGCGGCATGCTCACCAACTTCGTGACCATGCGCGCGCGCTTGCGCTATCTGCATGACCTGGAAGCCCGCCGCGATCGCGGTGAGTTCGATCTGCTGCCCAAGGCCGAGTCGAGCAAGCTGACGGAGGAGATCCAGAAGCTGAACGAGACGCTAGGTGGGATCAAGGATATGCGCGACCTGCCCGCGGCCGTCTTCATCGTCGACCCGCACCGCGAACGCATCGCCATCACCGAAGCGATCAAGCTGGGCATCCCTGTCATCGCCATGGTGGACACGAACTGCGATCCCGACGAGGTCGATTATGTGATCCCCTCGAATGACGACGCCATCCGCGCGGTGCGCATCGTCACGTCCAAGATCGCCGATGCCGCCAACGAGGGCCTGGCCCGCCGCGAGAGTGCGCGCGCCGATGCCGAAGTGGCCCAGGAGATGGAATACGCCGGCGCCGTCCAGGGTGGCGTGTTCGAGCCGGACGAAGAGTAAGTAACCCAACAGCCGCCAGAGTCAGCCGCCAGGGTCGGATTGCCGGCGGTGCCCTGGCGGCTGATTACTGTGCGCCCGATTCGTCGGGCGCACAGCGCCTGACTATCGAGACATGCGCCGGCGGCGCTCCGCCCCCGGCATCAAAAGGAGGTACGAACCTGTGGAGATTTCGTCCACGACTGTGAAAGAGTTGCGCGAGAAGACGGGCGCCGGGGTGATGGATTGCAAGAAGGCCCTGCAAGAGGCCAACGGCAATTTCGACCGGGCCGTCGTCATCCTGCGTGAGAAGGGTGCTATGCAGCTCGCCAAGAAGCTGGAGCGCGAGGCGAACCAGGGCATCATCGACACCTACATCCACGCGGGGGGTCGCATTGGCGCCATGGTCGAGTTGAACTGCGAGACCGACTTTGTGGCTCGCACGGAAGACTTCCGCAAGCTGGCCCATGATATCGCCATGCAGGTCGCCGCGATGTCGCCGCGCTATGTGCGGGTCGAGGATGCGGGCGAGGGCGCCGAGGGCGTGGAGGAGCAGACGCTGCTCCGGCAGGCGTTCATTCGCGATCCCAAGCTGACCATCGAGCAGTTGATCCATGAGGCCGTCAGCAAACTCGGCGAGAACATCCAGGTGCGCCGGTTTGTGCGCTTTGAAGTGGGCGCCCCCATGCCGGGGGAGGCCCAGGGCGGCGGCAACGGCGCCAACGCCGGTTAATCGGTAATTGACGGGGCGGGTCTCACCGGACCCGCCCTTTTGTATATCGCCTCCAGGAGGTACCCCGCTTATGACCGATTCCATTGCCCGCGCAGATGGCGCAACGTGTGCCTGGCCGGCCGAGTTCAGCCGGCCCTATAGCCGCGTGCTGCTCAAGTTGAGCGGGGAGGCGCTCATGGGGAGTATGCCCTATGGCATCGATCCTCTCGTCGTCGGCAGCATCGCCGGCCAGGTGCGGGATGTGGTGGCACAGGGTGTGCAGATCTCGATTGTCGTCGGCGGCGGGAATATCTGGCGGGGCCTCGAAGCATCTTCCAAAGGCATGGACCGCTCTACCGGCGATTATATGGGCATGCTGGCGACCGTCCTGAACGCGCTGGCCCTGCAAGATGCCCTGGAGAAGATCGACGTGCAAACGCGCGTCCAGTCGGCCATTACCATCCAGGAGGTCGCCGAACCCTACATCCGGCGCCGGGCGTTACGCCATATGGAGAAAGGCCGCGTGGTGCTCCTAGCCGGTGGAACCGGGAACCCCTATTTCACCACCGACAGTGCCGCGGCGCTGCGCGCGCTGGAGTTGGGCTGCCAGGCGATCCTGATGGCGAAGAATGCCGTCGATGGTGTGTATGACGCCGACCCGCGACTCGATCCGGCCGCGCGGCGCTATTTTACCCTGGACTATCGGCACGCCCTGGAGAAAAACTTGCGCATAATGGACTCCACGGCCCTGGCCCTCTGCATGGACAACAAGATCCCGCTGATTGTGTTCAATCTGCAAGAGGCCGGCAATATTCGCCGGGCCGCGAGCGGCGAACACGTCGGCACCTTTGTTGGGCCGGTGGCTACCACTCTCATCGGAGGAGGGGACAATGACTGACGATGTGATGAAGGACGCTGAAGTCCACATGCAAAAGGCCATCGAGGCCCTGCGGCGTGAACTGCTGACGATTCGCACCGGGCGGGCCACCCCGGCGTTGGTCGAGCGTGTCATGGTCGAATATTACGGCGCGCCCACCCCGTTGAACCAAGTGGCCGGGATCACCGCGCCGGAAGCCCGCCTCTTGATGATCAGCCCGTGGGAAAAGAACATGATCGGACCGATTGAGAAAGCGATCCAGAAGGCGGAACTTGGCTTTAACCCGACGAATGACGGCAAAGTGATCCGCATCGCCGTGCCGGCGCTCACCGAGCAACGCCGCCGCGACTTTGTCAAGCTGATCAAGCAGCATGTCGAGGAATGCCGTGTGGCGATCCGCAATATCCGCCGCCACGCCATGAACGACCTCAAGGAACTGGAAGACGAGAAGCTGATCGCCGAGGACGAGCACAAGCGCGCTAATGAGAAATTACAGGCCCTCGTCGACCGTTATATTCGTGACGCCGAACACGTCGGCGATGCTAAAGAAGCCGAAGTTATGGAGGTTTAGGGGGATGAGCGACGAGCGCCCCCGGATAACTCCCGTGCCCCGCCATGTCGCCATGATCATGGACGGCAACGGGCGTTGGGCCAAGCAGCGCGGCTTGCCGCGCCTGGCCGGCCATCGCGCCGGCACGGAGAATATCCGCAATATCGTCCAGGCGGCGGTCGAACAAGAGGTTGGCTACCTGACCCTCTACGCCTTTTCGACCGAAAACTGGAGCCGCCCGGACTCCGAGGTACAGGGCTTGTTGCGCATTCTGGCCGAGGTGATCGAGCGCGAGACACCGGAACTGGACCGCAACGGCGTCCAACTGCGCCATCTGGGCAGCATGGAAGGCGTGCCGCAGGACCTGGCCGATGCCATCAACGGGGCGCTCGACTTCACCCGCCATAACAGCCGCTTGATTCTCAACGTAGCCTTTAACTATGGGGGCCGGGCCGAGATCGTCGAAGCGGTGCGCCGCATCGTTCGTGAAGGCATCCCACCGGAGTCTATCGACGAAGAGACGATCAGCCGGCATCTCTACACCGCCGACATCCCCGATCCCGACCTGATCATCCGCACCGCCGGGGAGCAGCGCCTGAGCAACTACCTGATCTGGCAGGCCGCCTACGCCGAATACTGGTTCACTCCGGCCTATTGGCCCGACTTCGATAAAGATGTTTTCTACCAGGCATTGCTGGATTACAGCCGGCGCAAGCGCAAATTCGGCATGACGGAAGACCAGGTTACCTGAGTTTGTGCACGAGCCGCGGGAGGACCGGCGCATGACCGCCCCGGTGCCCCGGCCGCCCATACGCAGCCGGTTGGCCGCCGGGGACGCGCAGGTCTGGCAGATCGGCTTGCTCGCGCTGCTGATCCTCGTGGTGCTGCTGCCGGAGAGCCTGCGCGCCGGTTTGCTGGGGCTGTGGGGCGGGGCCGCGCTCCTGTTCCGGCTGGCGGGCGACGGGCCGTTGCCGGCCGGGAGCCTGCTACGCAACGCCGCGCCCCTCCTCGCCTACCTGATCCTGGTGGCGCCGGGCCTGGCCGGGCAGATTGCCTGGACCGGCGCGGCGCTTGCCCCGGTCACGCTCCTGCTGCTGGCCGGCCTGCTGCCGCGCCAGGACACCGCGCCCGCCGCGCATGATTGGGCGGCGCAGGTGGCGGGGGTGCTCTGGGCGGCCCTCGGCATCCTGGCCCTGGCCGGACTCGCCACGGTGCCCGAACAACTGGGATCGGCAGCGGTCGTGGTGCTGGCCGGGTTGCTGGCCTATACCGCCGGGCGGCGAGCCGGGCTGATGCAGGGTATGCGCGAACGGGTCGCCATCGGCATGGGCACCACCCTGGCCCTCAGCGCGCCGATCATGCTGTCGAGCGGTCTCCAGGCCGTGGCGATGGTTGTCGGCCTAGTCGGCGGCCTCTTCCTGGCGAACCTGGCGCTGCCACTGCCGGCCCTGGCGCGGCCCTATTTCGGCGCCCTGATCACGATCCAGCACCAGCTCCTCTTCGTGGCGCCCCTCACGGTTGTGATATTGTGGCTGGTGCGGACGTTCTTATAAGAGCCGGCGATCCTCGTTGCCCCGGCGCACGCGTGGGGAGACGCGCTCTCCCTTTTGACTAGGAATGCATGTGGAACACTATGTTGGATTCAACCGCTCGTCCTGACCCGGCCCAGGCGCCCGTCGGCATTGCGTTATTAGGCTGCACCGGCTCCATCGGCACGCAAACCCTGGATGTCCTGCGCGGACTCGGATCGGCCTACCGGGTGGTGACCCTGGCCGCCGGGCGAGATGCGGCGGGCCTGCTGGCTGCCGCCGCGGCGCTGCCGCAACCGCCGCAACTCCTGGCTCTGGGCGATGCCACCGCGCCCGCCGCGACGGACACACGGGGCCGCCCGATTGCGCGGGGGGAAGCCGCCCTGGTGGAGTGCGCCACCCACCCCGATGTCGATCTCGTGGTCGTGGCGACCAGCGGGCAGGCGGGCTTTGCGCCCACCCTGGCCGCCATTGCCGCGGGCAAGCAGATCGCCCTGGCGAACAAGGAAGTGCTGGTCATGGCCGGGGAACTGGTTACGGCTGCCGCGCGCCGGGCGGGCGTCTTGTTGCGCCCCATCGACAGCGAGCATAGCGCGATCTGGCAGTCGTTGCAGGGGGAAACTGTCCGCGATTTAAACACGTATCCTGAGATAGAGCGGATCATCATCACCGCATCGGGCGGGCCGTTTCGCACCTGGCCCGCCGGGCAGTTGCAGGATGTCACGCCTGCGATGGCGCTCAAGCACCCCAATTGGGACATGGGCGCCAAGATTACCATCGACTCGGCCACCCTGGCGAATAAGGGCCTGGAAGTGATCGAGGCGCACTGGCTGTTCGATATGCCCTTTGAGCAGATCGACGTGCTGGTGCATCCGCAGTCGATCATCCACTCGATGGTCGAGTTCCGGGATGGCGCGATCAAAGCACAGCTAGGCGTACCCGACATGCGGGTGCCCATCCAGTACGCGCTGACCTGGCCCTTGCGGGCGGCGAGTACGTTTCCACGCATCGATTGGCATAGCCTCCGCCAACTCGATTTTGAATTGCCGGACCTGGCGCGATTCCCGTGCTTACGCCTGGCCTGGGAGGCGGGCAAACGGGGCGGCACCTTCCCGACGGTGCTCGCCGCCGCCGACGAGGAAGCCGTGCTCGGCTTTTTGCAGGAGCGCTGGCGGTTTGTCGATATACCGCGTATAATTGAACAAACTCTGGCGGACCACGAATCCGCCGCCACGCCGCATCCCGATCTCGATGCTATCAAAGCCGCGGATGCTTGGGCGCGGCGCCACGTCCTGGAGGTGGCCGCGTCCCGAAGGAGTCACGCATGAGTTGGTTATGGATCGTCCCGGTCCTCGGTATTCTGGTCATCATCCACGAACTGGGCCACTTTGTAACGGCGCGGGTGCTGGGCATTCGCGTCGAAGAATTCGGCATCGGGTTCCCCCCGCGCCTGTTTGCCATTCGCCACAATAACATCGATTATTCGCTCAACTGGCTGCCCATCGGCGGCTTCGTGCGCATCCTCGGCGAGAACGGCGATTCCGACGCGCCCGACAGCTTCGGGCGCGCGGCGGCCTGGAAACGGATCATCGTGCTGGCCGCCGGGTCGTTCATGAACCTGGTGCTGGCCCTGCTGTTGTTTATCGGCCTGGGCCTATTCGGCGAACCGGTGCCCGACAGCACGCAGGTCGGCTTTGCCTCCATCGTCACCAACTCGCCCGCGTCCGCGGCGCACTTGCAGGCGGGCGATCTGCTGCTGTCCGTGGACGGCACGCCGGTGAGCGACATTAATGCGGCGCGCGACACCCTGAATAACAATCGCGGTCGCCAGATCAACCTGATCATCAGCCGCAACGGCCAGGAAATGCAGGTGCCCGTGACTTTGCGCCAGGGACCCGATCCCGCGCTGGGCGTCAGTCTGGAAGCGGCGGTATCGCCGATTCGCGTCGCCGATGTGCAAGCCGGAACGCCCGCTGCCGCCGCGGGGTTGCAGAACGGCGACATCATTAAGACGGTGAACGGCCAGGAGGCCGGCAGCACGCTGACCTTTGCCCAGGCTATGGATCGGGTCAAGAGCGGCACGGCCACCATCACGGTCGAGCGCAACGGCACGCTGGTGCCGCTGACCGCCGAGGTCGCCAACAGCGGCCTGGAGGGTTGGAGCTACCGGCTGCCCACACATACCGTCACCTACCCGCCGCTGGAGTCGATTGGCCGGGGCTTCGCCCGCACGGGCGATCTGCTGCGGCGGATTCCGGAGGGCCTCGCCACCGTGGTCGCCGGGCTGTTCTCCGGCCAGTCGGAGGCCGGCGTGCTCTCCGGGCCGGTGGGCATCGCGCAGTTGACCGGCGAAGTGGCGACGGAGCAGGGGGCCAGCGGCCTGATCACGCTGACCGCGCTGCTGGGCATCAACCTGTTCCTGATCAACTTGCTGCCGCTCCCGGCTCTGGACGGCGGGCGGCTGCTGTTCATCCTGGTCGAACTGCTGCGCGGCGGGCGCAAGATCGCGCCCGAAAAAGAGGGCATGGTCCACCTCATCGGCATGGGCGTCCTGCTCCTGCTCATGGTGATCATCACCTTCTTCGACGTACAGCACCTCCTGGAGGGCGCCAGCATCCTGCACCCGCGATAGACGTAATGCCGTGGGAAGTCCCGGCATAGACAACCAGGCGCCTGTTCCCAACCGCGGAGCAGGCGCTTTTCTTTGTCCGGTTTGTGGCGATGACGGCGTATTTCCGGCCTGTTTGCTGGTTATTTATCCCCCACTCCGCCCGCAGCCGCAAGCACATTCGTTCTAATTACCGACCACAAATCGGCCCGTTCGGCTTTGCGCGCAGGCTGCAAAACGCTTATAATGGGGGTATGACTACTGCCTCCCCCACGGCTGCCGAGACGCCCGCGTCTGCGCCCGACGCGCGCCCGACCCTGATGCTCGTTGACGGCTATGCCCTGATTTACCGGGCGTATCATGCGTTGCCCCCCAGCATGATGACGAAGGACGGGGAACCGACCAACGCCATCCTGGGCTTCACCACCATGCTGCTCGACACCATCCGAAAGGAGAAGCCGGAGTACCTAGCCGTGGCCTTCGACCGCGGGCGCACCTTCCGCCATGACCTGTCGCCCGACTACAAGGCCACCCGTTCGGCCATGCCCGACGACTTGCGCGGCCAGATCAAGCGCGTGCGCGAGTTGCTCGACGCGCTGAAGACGCCGATTTTCGAGCAGGAAGGCTTCGAGGCCGACGACGTGATCGGCACGCTGGCCCGTCAGGCCGAGGGGCAGGGCATCCGCACCCTGATCGTCACCGGCGATATGGACGAGTTGCAGCTAGTCACCGAGGCGACCGAAGTGGTGACGCCCACCGGGCGCAACCGCTTCAACGAGACCAAGCTCTACGATGTCCCCGCCGTCGAGGAGCGTTACGGCTTTGGGCCGCTGCTCATTCCC
>JAICKM010000738.1 GCA_025927935.1 Chloroflexia bacterium
ATAAGCGGTCAGGCAGCGGTCGGCGCACTTGCGCCAGGTGAACCGCTCCAGGACCAGATCCCGTGCATTGCGCCCCATGCGCGCGGCGAGGATGGGATCTTGCAGTAGTTCTGTCAGCCGCGCTCGCAGTTCGGCGATGTTGCCCGGCTCGACCAGGAAACCCGTGACACCGTGCTGGACGATCTCCGGTATGCCGCCCAGGCGGCTGCAAATCACCGGGGTGCCGCTCGCCATCGCTTCGAGGATGACCAGGCCCAGCAGTTCCGAGACCCGGATCACGCGGCCATAGCAGGTCTGCTGGACAGAGGGCAACACCAGCACCCGCGCCTGCTGGTACAGGGCGGGCAACTCGGCGTCGGGCACCGGCCCCAGAAAGATCACGTCCCGCCCGGCCGCCAGCCGTTGCAATAGCTGCGGATACTCGCGCTCGGGGGGAAGCGGGTCGTGCCCGGTGGACCCGGCGATTCGGAGTCGCGCGCCGGGCGGGAGGGCGGCAATCAGGCGATCAACGCCTTTATGGGGCGTGATGCGGCCCACGAATAATACGCCGTCCCGCCGTAGGACCGGATCGGGCCGGTACCGTTGCGGGTCGGCGCCGCCGTAAATGACCTGGGTGCGCCGGGGTGGGCTATGCAACTCGCGGGCCGAATAAGCGGAGACGGCCAGGAAGCGGTCGAACAGGCGCGGTAACAGCCCGGCCCAATCGCCGCCTTGCAGACCGTGGTCTGTCACCACCAGGCGCTGGCGGCGGGCGCGGGCGGCCAGCGCCGCGACCCGGCTGGGCGTGCTGCGCAGGTGATGGGTATGCACCAGGTCGGCGTGGCGCAAGGCGGCGGGCAGATCCGGGGCTACCGGGTGGGCCGGGTGGCCGTGGAGATACATGCGCGCCCGCAAGACGCGCACGCGCAGCCCGCCGGGTTCGCGGATGTGCAAGGGGCGCGGCCCAAAGCTGATCAACTCGCAATCGATTTCGGCGGCCAGGGCGCGCGCCAGTTCCAGCGGATAGCGCTCACCGCCGCCGAGCAAGCCGGCGGGGCCAAAGGGTGTGGGAGCGACGTGGATGACACGCATACTTACAGTCGCATTGCTAACACTTGGCGATCCCGGCACGCTGACCGGAGGTTATCTCTATCACGTGCGGATGGCCCAACTGGCCCCACGGCACAACGCCCGCATCGTCTTTGTTTCCTTTCCCGAACGCCCCTTCCCGCTGGCGATGGTCGCTGCCCCCGCCGTGCTCGCCCAAGCCCGCCGCCAGGGCGCCCAGGTGGTCGTGCTCGACAGCATCGCCGCCGCTTTCCTGGGACCGTGGCTGGCCTGGCGCGCGCCGGAGTGGCCGCTGCTTGCCATGCTCCACCAGCCCCCCGGCGGCATCGACTATGGGCCGGTGCGCAGCGCGGTGCAGGCCGTTCTGGATCGCCTGGCTTACCGGCACGCCCGCCGGTTGCTGGTCGCCAGTGAATCGCTGGCCGATCAACTCACTGCACAAGGCATACCCCCGGATCGGCTGCGAGTCGTGCCGCCAGGCCGTGATGTGGCGGCATCCCCCGGCGCGCCACCCGGCGATCTGCGGCGGGGGCGGCAGGTGGCCCTGTTGTGTGTGGGCAACTGGATGGCGCGGAAAGGCATCCTCAGCCTGCTGGATGCTTTCGCCCTCTTACCCCCTCAGACCGCTACTCTGCACCTGGCGGGCGACGACCAGATCGAGCCGGGCTATACAGCCCAGGTGCGCGCCCGGCTGCGCCGGCCCGACCTCATCGGGCGGGTGGTCGTACATGGGCGGTTGGCCCTGGCGGATGTGGCGGCGCTGTATGCCGCCGCCGACGTGTTCGTGCTGCCGAGCCTGAAAGAGCCTTACGGCACGGTCTATGGCGAGGCGATGGCTGCCGGGCTGCCGGTGGTGGGCTGGCGGTTGGGCAATCTGCCGTACCTGGCGGACGATGGCCGCGAAGGATTGCTGGTGCCGCCCGGTGACATCGCCGGGCTGGCGCGGGCGCTGGAACGGCTGGCAACCGACGAAGCGCTGCGTCGCCGGCTGGGCGCGGCAGCCCGGCAGCGTGCTCTGGCCCGGCCCACCTGGGGGGAGTCGGGGGCGCTGTTCTTTGCCGCCATCCGTGAGGCGTTGGGCCAAAGCGGTAGCGCGTCTGCTCAGGCATCGCCCGGCCGGCGGGCCAGGAATAGCATCGTGCGCGATTCCGAGGAAAACGGCTCACGTTGGTAGCCGCCATACAACGCCTCGATAGTAAACCCGGCCCGCTCCAGCAGATGCTCGGCCTCAAAGCGATAGATATAGCGATAGGGCCATTCCACAAAGCGCTTCGTGACCGTGCCGTCGGCGGCGACGATCTCATAGGCGGACCGGATGACGCGCACCTGCGCGGCCAGGTCGGTGCTCACCACCGCCTCGGTACGGGCCACGGTGATGCCTTGCGCCGGCACGTCCTGGACCAGGTCTTGCCGCAAGCTGCCCACGGGTTCGAGGAGCCAGGCCGGCGCCGGGTGCATGAGATCGATTGCCAGCAGACCGCCGGGACGCAGGTGCGCCGCCACCCTGGCGAGGGTCTGTTCCTGGTCGGCCCGCGCCGTCAGGTAGGCGAAGCTCTTGACGGCGATCACGGCCAGGTCGAACCGTTCGTCTAATTGGAACGAGCGCATGTCGCCCTGGACCAGGCGCGCATTCGCCTCGGCAGCGGGGCCGGCAGCGGCCAGTTTTTCGCGGGCCACGGCCAGCATATGCGCGGATGCATCCACGCCCGTCACCTGGTGCCCGGCCTGGGCCAGGGGCACCAGCACCCGCCCGCTGCCGCAGGCCACCTCCAGCACCCGCCCGCCCTGCGCCGCGGCGAGTTCCAGGTACAGCGGCAGATCCGCGGCAAAGGGGAAGGCATCATACAGGCGGGCCAGGATGGCGTCGCCCCACGGCTGATTGGCCCGAATCAGTGCGCTGGGGCTAGAAGATTCCTCGTGGGAGACCATAATTACTCCTTCATGCCGAGCGGCAAGCATGTTTGCGCGTTCAATAAATCCTGAACTGCCGCCAGCACCGCCTCCACTGCAATGCCGGTCATGCAGGCCGGGTCGTGAGTCGCGCCACAGGGTGGGTCCATGAGCGTGCCACATGGACTGCACGCCAGCGGCACGCGCACAATGCGGTAGCGCTCCGGTGGGCACCAGGGCCGGAACTCCAGCGGATCGGCGGGTCCAAACAGGCTAACCACCAGGGCGCCCAGCAGCGCCGCCAGGTGCAGCGGGCCGCTGTCGATCCCGATTACCAAGCGCGCCTGGCGCTGCACGGCCGCCAGCGCGCCCAGCGACAGCGCTTCGCCAAGACGGCAGGCGCTGCCCGCGCTCTGGGCGACAATGGCGGACTCGGTGTCGCGGGCGTCGGGGCCGCAGACGACGAGCGGGCACACGCCGTAGCGGGCGCACAACCGGGCGGCCAGGGTGGCCCAGCGGGCGGGCGGCCAACTTTTGAGCGGCCATCCGGCGGCGGGGTGGATGAGGATCGGATGCGGGCCGCACTTATCCCGCACTTGCGCCAGCGCCGTGGCCGCTTCGGCTTCG
>JAICKM010000935.1 GCA_025927935.1 Chloroflexia bacterium
CCACCTGCCGGTGCCGGTGGCCGGGCTGCCCCGCGCACTGGAACGCATCCGGGCGCACCCGCACCCCGGCTACCCGCTGGTGCGCCTGGGCGCTACGCTGCTCTGGCTCGTGCCACTGCTGGCCTGCTACCCGGCGGACTGGCCGCGCACGCCGCCGACGATGCGCTACGACGCCGAGATCTTCCGCATCCTGGGCATCCCGGCGCCGGGCGCCAGCCACCACATCGTCTCCGGCAGCACGATGTGCCTGTACGGCTGGGACCAGTGGCGCGCGGTGACGATGCGTGTGGTGCTGCAACAGCGCGTGGTCAACCACGTCGCCAGCCTGCTCAAGATCGGCGAGGGCCAGGCCCCGGTCGCGGCCTTCGCCGGGAAGCAGCACGTCTATAACGACCGGGATGACTGGCGCTAAAGGAGCTTGCAATGACCAACCCCGTCGTGTTGATGAGCGTGAACGCCTACGCGGCGGCCTGTGCCGAATTCGCGCACTGGGCCGCGCACGGGCGCCAGGCGGAGGGCGCGACCTGGGAGGCCGTGGTCTATCCGCTGGTCGGCATCATCCCCCGGCCCGGCATGGCTCGCAGCCCCCTGGAAGCGACGCCGTTGGCCGCGTGTGCCGCGCTGGTCGTGCCGCGGGTGGTGCTGCCGCCGCCCGAACTGGCCCACTACGGCGCAACCTGGGCGCGGCCCGCCGCAGCGGGCGGCACCACCGGCGCGGCAGCGTTGCAGGCCCGGCTCGACGCCGTGAGCGCCCGCCATCCGCGGCTCGACTGCTACGGGCGCATGCACTCGCACCCCTGGCCGCACCGGCAGCCCCGCCCGTCGGGCACCGATTGCGCCGAGCACCTGACCGGCGCGCTCGACGCGAACCGCGCCGCCGGGCTGCCCTGGGCGCTGGGGCTGATCGCCGCCGCGCCGGGCGCCGGATCGGCGGCGTGGCCCATCGCAGCCTACGCCCTGGGCGCGGGCGGCGCGGTCACGGACCTAGGGCCGGTGCGCGTGGTGCGCGATGGCGATCTGCGCGTGCGACAGGTGCTGGCCCGGCCCGGTTGGGCGACCCCCACCGGCGCGCGGCGGCTGGATCGGCATCTCGCCGCGCTCACGGCACGCGGGGTGGCAGTGACGGCGCTGCCGCTGCACCGCGGGTGGTACGGGTTGGTCATGCGCTCATCGGGGTGCCCGGCCTGTCTGCTGGCGTTGCCGCCTAGCTTCCCCGCCGCCGCGCCCCGGTTGCTGCGGCCTGTGGCAGGCGGTTGGACCGGGCGGCCCTGCGCCTGGGCCGCCCGCGCCGGGATGCCCATGACGTGCGTCCCTCCAGCGCCACGCGGGAGGTCCCGTGATGAGTAATGAGATCGCCGCCCGGCAAGCGGCGTACTATGCGCGCATAGTACCCGTGCTGGGCGCCGGGTTGCGCCATGCGCGCATCGCGGTCTGCGGCGTGGCCGCCGTGGCGGGCGCCGTGGAGCGCCTGGCCGGCTGCCGGGCCGTCCGCTGGTGGATCGCCGGCGACGAGCCGCTGACGCCCGCGCATCCGCTGGTGCGCGGCAGCGGGGCCAGGGCGGGCACGCCCGCCGGACCGGCCCTGGCCGCCGGGTTACAGGCCCATAACGCCTGGGAGACCGGCTGGGAGTTCCGCCACTACCCTGCCCTGACTCCGGCCACCCTGGTGCCCCTGGCCGCCACCTGGCGCGCCGATCCACCGGACTTGCTGCTCGGCGGCGGGGACGCGACGACGCTGGCGATGCTGGGCGCGTTGGCCCGCTCCCTCGACGTGCCCGCGCTGCTGGTGGCCCACTACGCCGGGGCCGACCCCAGCGCCGCCTGCCTCGCCTTGCTGCCCGGCGACGGTGGGCACGGCCGCGACTGGCCCGACCTGTGCGCCGCCCTCGGCGCGCCGCCCCTGGCCGATCCCGCAGCCTTGCCCGCCACGCCCACCGCCTGGTACGCCTGGTCCGAGGCCAATGGCCTGGCCGCCCTGCTGGCGCGCGCCTTGCTCACCCACGGCGGCCCGCACGCCGCGCCGGCCCTCGACCGCATCCTCTGGCGCGAGCACCGCACCGCCGCCATCCTGGGCACCGCCATCTGGCCCTGGACCATCCAGTACGCGGACCTCGCCGTGGCGGGCCGGCGACGTGTGGTCAGTGGTCAGTGGTCAGTGGTCAGTGAAGACGAGCCGTCAGCCGTCAGCCGTCAGTCCTCTACTGAACACTCAGCACTCAACACTCGTCACTCGTACTCAGCACTCAGCACTCAGCACTCAGCACTCGTCGTCGGGTGCGGGAGCCTGGGCAGCCTGGTGGCGCGGGGGTTGGTGGCGAGTGGGGCAGTGGGGCGGATGGCGTTGGTCGATGGGGAGACGGTGGACGCGGCCAATCCGGTGCGGCAGTTCTTCCATACCGATCAGGTCGGGCAACAGAAAGCCGCCGCGCTGGCCACGAACCTGGCGGCCATCCGGCCCGGCGCCTGGACCGCGCAC
>JAICKM010001114.1 GCA_025927935.1 Chloroflexia bacterium
GGCTGTGGCAGGTCACCGCGCGGCACAGCCCGTCCTTCGACGAGTGGGTGCGCCTCGACCTGGCCTATATCGACGGGTGGTCGCTCGGCCTGGACCTGGGCATCCTGCTGCGGACCATCGGAGCGATTTTCGGCTAATGCGGGTACGCTGCGGCGTACCGGATAAGCCGGGGGCCGGGCACATGCCACCGCGCCCCCGTGCAAAGGAGAATGGGAAACCATGGGACAACGAGACGACGACACGGCGACCGCCGGCTATGGGCCCGAGGAGGTGAAGCGACGGCTCGACGCCGGGGAGGTGGGCATCCTGGATGTGCGCGATGCGCACGAATGGGCGGCGGGTCACATCGCTGGGGCGGTCTGGATTCCCTTTGCCGAACTGGAAGAGCGCCTCGATGAACTGGACGCCTGCCAGGAGTGGGTCTGCGTCTGCCCGGTGGGCCGGATCAGCGACCTGGCCGCCGATATGCTGCAGGACGCGGGGTTGCAGGCGACCAATATGCGCGGCGGCCTGCTCGCCTGGAGCCGCCTGCGGCTGCCGTTGGAGAAGGGGCGAGGCACGCCGAAATCGTAGCTTCGCGCTTGCATCCGGCGGATCGGGTGGGAGGGAGCATGCCGGTACGGGTCTGGCGGCGGTGGGGTCTTGTGCTGCCGGCGGCCGGCACCATCCTCGTGCTCCTGGCCCTCGCGTGGGGCGCGACGGAGCAATTGCAGCAGACCCGCTACGGCGACGGCACCACCGTCATCGGGGAGTTGCGCGCGGGGCACAGCGCCGGCCAGACCTTTCGCGCCCAGCACGACGGGCTGGCGGCGGTCGAACTGCGCCTCGCCACCTATGCGCGGGTGAACCCAGGCACCGTGGTGCTGCACCTGCGGCAGGATGTCACCCATACGCTGGACCTGGCAACGGTGCGCGTTGCTGCCGGTGACCTGGCGGACAATGCCTGGTACCGCTTTGCCTTCCCGCCGCTCGCGCACAGTGCCGGCCAGGAATATTATGTCGAGCTAGAGCAACCCGGCGCCGCCCCTGGCGGGGCGATCACGGTGTACTGGACCGGGCAGGCCGGCGATCCCTATCCTTACGGCCGCGCCACGGCGGACCGCGCACCCCTCGATGGCGATCTGGCCTTCGGCCTTGACTATACGGCGCCCCCCGGCGTCCTGTGGGTCGACCTGGCGCGCACGCTGGCCGCGCAACTCCCGGCGCGTCTCGTATGGGTGCTCATTGGGGCGGCGGTACTGGGCACGCTGCTGCTCGCGATCCTGCTGACCGGCGCGGCGCGCAGTTGGTTTGGCGGGCGCCCGGCCCGGCAGGCGCTGCTGGGCGTGCTCCTGGCGGGCTGCGCGCTGGCCCATGGGCTGGTGTATATGACCGTCGTACCCCCCTGGCAGGGGCCGGACGAGTTTGCCCATTATGCCTATGCCGCGACCCTGGCAGCCGGCGCGCTGCCCGCTGACACCAGTCCGGCTGCGCGCGAGGCCCGCGCGCGGATCGAAGCCA
>JAICKM010000007.1 GCA_025927935.1 Chloroflexia bacterium
GCGACGCGGGGCCGCCCGCCGCCGAAGCGGTGGGTATTGACATGAACCGGTAGCAGCGGTTCCAGCACCGCCCACAATTCATCCGAGACTCGGAAGCCGGTCGTGGTCGGGTTATTGCGGGTGCGCGCCCGCGTCCGTTTGGTGGTAGTTGGTTTGTCCATACGCTAATTATACCAGGTTATTCGGATAGGCTCTTAGTTACCGGGCAACACCCGGCGCTTCGCCGGACTGCCCTCCCACGCGTTGCCGGTTGTAATGCCTGCGGTTAGCGCACCATCTCCAGACTCACGTTGCCGACGCCGAGTTTTACCGTGATATTCAGCGTCACCGGCGTTTTGCCGTAAGCATCATTGGTGTAGGTGTCGCCGTTGACCCGCAATCCATTCACCTGGATCTTGCCGAGTCCTCCGGTCGCCACAACCCGCACACCTACATCCGCGGGCACACGTACAGTTGTCTGCCCCACACCGCCGTTAATCGTGGCATCGAGATTGCGCCGGGGCGTGCCGCTCAGATCCACCGTCATATTACCCGCGCCGCTGTTCAGCATCAAACGACTGAGATTGAGAGTGCCCAGTTGGAGATCGCTGTTGCCGGCGCCTACATTCGCCGTCAGATTCAGCGGCACGTTGTCGTTGAGGTGCAGATTCCACTCGTAGTGGGTATTGCCGATGGCGCTACCCCGCGTGTCAGGCTGGCTCACCGTCAGTGTGCCGCGCGCTCCGTTCACCGTATAGTTAACCAGCGGTTTCCAGGCGGCCACGTTATAGGTGAAATCCGCATCCAGCAGGTTCGGTGCGCCACCGCCCACCGTAACATTGCCGGCCCCCATTGTGACATTCACGTCTACCGCTTCCACCCCGGCCAGTTGGACGGACTGCGAGTCGGTTTGCGCTTGCCCAACCGTTAGCGGAGTACCGCTAATCCGGCTGATCGCAAACCAGCTTACCAGCAACACAAGCAGACCCACGAGAACCGCCAGCGCAACAATGCCGATGACGAGGACCACAGCCAGGCCGGACTGCCGGCGCGGAGGAGTCGTTGCCGGGAAGTCGCTATTCGGCGGACCAGCCACAGGGGGCGAATACGCCGGGGGCGGCGCGACCGCTGCCTTCTCCGGCGGCGGGGCATAGAAGTAGCCTGGCCGAGTCCCCGGTTCGCCCACCGGGGGTGGGGGATAAGCAGGGTCGGGTGGATAAGCCGGCGGACCCGCCGGCACTTCAGGCGGCGGGAGAACGGCCCCAGGGGCACGCGCCGTGGATGGATCCTCTGTCTTGTGCGGTTGAGTAACCATCTTGATGCCTCCTTTGCGAACCAGTGAATCGCGCCATCCCCTCAGGAGAACGGGACCGATTCACCTACCCGTTCCATTATCGCACGGGCCATGGAGCGCGAAGGTTACAGAATAGCAACAGGTGGTTACACCCTGGGAACAGGAAAGCCCCCTGCCCGCGGCAAGGCGAACAGGGGGCCAGGGGTGAAGCGCAGGGTAGGTTTATTGGCCGGGCTTCTTGAAGACTTGCGTGGCCGCATAGGCCAGCAGGCCCGCCAGGCCCACTTGCACGGCCTTATTGCCGAGCGCGCCGTTCGGGCTGAACAACTGCTGCAACACGTCGGGGTTTTGCTGCTGCGCGTAGCCGACCATCTTGCCGACATCCTGCGGCGACATCTGCTGCGGGTTGGTAGTCTGCACGCCGGCTGCTGCCGGGCTGATTCCGTGCTGCTGGAGCCAGCCGGTCACCGTGTTGATGAAGCCTTCGCGCTGCTGCTGCGGCATCTGCTGGACAGCATTTGCCGTCGCCTCTTCGATGTGCTGGGGCTGCGCCTGACTAGCGACACCCTGATACATGCGGCCCAGGTCCTCGTGGGGCAGGCGCTGCGTGTTGCCGCTGTCGGCGCCCTGATTCTGGAACTGCTGGAGCCACTGGAGGGCAGCGTCCCGCTGCTGCGGATCGTTCAGATCAAATGTGGAACCGGGGGCGCCTGCACCCGGACCGCGCTGTGGACCCTGCCCGTAACGGACCTGATCCTGAGCCGGGTTGGGCTGTCCCGCTCCGTAATTGCCGGCATTCTGCGGCGCATAGCCCTGCCCGCCGCCGGAACTACCGGGATCTTGCGGCTCGTAACCCTGCCCACCGCCGAAGTTCGTCGTGGGGTTGCTGTAGGCGGCGTTGTTGCCGTAGGGATCCTGGTTGGGATTGCCTGGGTTCTGCTCCTGGTTGCCGACACCTTCACCCTGGCCGTACTGGTCATGACGGTGGTGGTGCTGGAAATTGGTCTCGTCGGACATAATCTTATCTCCTCTCGACTAAGCATAGACCCTGAGTGGCGGCGGTTCGCGCGCACGCGCTACAATACCGCGGACACCAGGACCGCGTGTCTATGGGGGATTGAGACGGCAAGTTATGTGCCAGGGGAGGCCGGCGCGCCCCGGGTGGGGCGCGCCACTGCCGAGGGTTGCATGTTGAGGGCGGCCTGGGCTTTCTGTTGCGCCGCTTTCAGGGTGTCTTCCGCCGGAGCGCCGGCCAGGATCGCGCTGACGGCATCGTTCCAAGCATGATCGGCGTCCGGATTGGCCTCCAGCGTATAGGGGTGCGCGGTTTTTAATTGCTCGTAGAAGGGCAGCACCAGCGGATCGCCACTGAGATCGGGGTTGTTGTACAGGTTTTGCAGCACCGGATAGCGCGCCTGGTCGCGTACCATGGCGAGCTGGTAGATGGGCGAGAGGTACCAGCGCATCAACTCGAACGCCACCTCTTTGTGCTGCGCGCCCTTGGGGATGAAGAGACTGCCGCCGCCCTGCGCGGAGCCGGTCGTCTTGCCATCCATACCGTGCGGCAGAGTCGCGGTGCCGATGCAGGAGAGATTGGGGCAAATCGCCTTGAACGAGGCAGGCGCCTCGTTGCGCAGCCGGCCCAGATCGAATGGCCCGGTCCAGAGCATCGCCGCCTTGCCGGACCAAAACACTGTCACCGGGTCGAAACGCTGCCCTGGCGCAGGCGCCGGGGGGCTGGCATGGTCGACGTTGATCAGGTCGCCGAAAAATTGGGCGATCTGGATATTGGCCGGCTGGTCGATCATGGCCGTCTTGTCGTCCGCACTCAGCAAGCTGCCGCCGTTAGCGAGTATATGCCCGAACATCGCCCAGGCGCTGTTGCCGAGCACGGTTCCGTAGACATCGCCCTGCGTCAGCTTGCGGGCGTAATCACGGGCCTGCACATAGGTCCAGTTAGGCGGCGGTTCCGGCAGTCCCGCTTTCTGGAACAGATCTTTGCGGTAGATGGTGAATAAACTATTCACGTCCAGGGGCACGCCGTAGTGAACGCCCTGCCACACGGTATCTTCGATGGAACCGGGCGACAGCGTACTCGCGTCAATCATCGGCCAGAGGTCGTCGATGGATTCGGCGTAGCCCTGGGCGCCCATGGCGAAGGCGTGTTGATGGGCCAGGTCGATGCTCATCGTCCCGCCCGCGATTTCGGTCTTCACGCGCGCCGGGATCTGGTTCCAATCGGTGCCTTCGAGCGTGATGTGGATGTTCGGGTACATCTGCATGAAGGCGTCGGCGACGGCGACGACCGGTTTCACCTGGTAGTAGTCGGCAGCAAACAGTACATGCAGATCGACCGGCCCCATCGCGGCGATCTTCGCATTCTTGGGCACTCCGTAGTCCAGGGCGCCCGTCACCGGCGTCGGAGTCGACGCCGGGGCCGTGCCCATATCGCAGGCAGCCAGCAACATACTGACCGTCAGCAGACACAGCAGGGTCCGTGACCACGCTTTCCGGCATGGTGCAAACATATTCGGCTCTCCTCCACTGTGCGATAGACACGGCCGCGCGCCTGGCAGCTCGCGTCCCCTCCGCGCCTATCGACCCCACCGGCCACAAGGATGCCGGCGGTTGCGCTCCCTACTGCGCCCCATCATCGTAGCACAGCCCGCCTGGCCCGTCAAGCGCACCCGGCCGGCGCCTGATTCGCGGGCACGCTCGAGCGGTGCAGCGGCAACCGGGCTGCACTCTCTTATATCAACGCGCGACAGCGCCGAAAGGTCGCATCTAATGAAGATAGAATCGCGTTCCAGATTCCCCGATAGCGCGCCGCTCAAAGCGCATTAGCGAATGTTATTCCGCCGCCAGCGGGATCACGGCGAACTGCTCCACGTCGACCAGGCCAAAGTCGGTCAGCTTGAGGCTGGGAATCACCGGCAGGGCGACGAACGACATGGCGATAAATGGATTGGGCAGGGTGCAGCCGAGGGCCTGCGCCGCCGCCACTTCCTCGTGGGCCAGGCGGGCCATCTCCTCGTAAGGTCGCGCCGACATCAGCCCGGCCACTTCCAGCGGTACCTGCACCAGCACCTGCCCGTCCGCCACGGCGGCCTGCCCCCCGCCCATGGCACCCACCGTGCGCGCGGCAAGGAGCATATCGGCGTCGTTAGTGCCGACCACGACGATATTGTGGCTGTCGTGGGCCACGGATGAGCCGATGGCGCCGCGCTGCAAGCCGAAGCCGCGCACGAAGCCGACGCCCACCTTGCCACACGCCTTGTGCCGCTCCCAGACGGCCACCTTCAGCACATCCTGGGTCAGGTCTGCCTCCAGGCGCCCGTCCACCACCGGCAAGGTGGCGACATCGCGCCCGGTAATGATCTGATGCGGGATCATGATGATCACATGGACCCGGTTGCCGGCGTGCGCCGGGACGTGCAGGTGAGTCGAGGTTTCGGCGATGCAGGCCGGATCGATGCGCATGGTCTGGGTGAACGCGGGCGGCACCGCGGTGGGCGGCGGGTCCTGGAGCAGGCGGCCCTCGGCGGCGATCAAGGCGCCCGCCCGATAGACGCCCGTCACGTTGAAGTCAGGGAAGCCATCCACCACCAGCAGATCGGCCCGATAACCAGGCGCAATGGCGCCCCGGTCGCGCAATCCGTAGTGGCGCGCGGTGTTGTACGAAGCGCACTGAACGGCCAGCACCGGGTCTAGACCGCCGGCGATGGCCCGGCGCACGATGTAGTCGATGTGGCCTTCGCGCTGGATGTCGTCGGGGTGCTTGTCGTCGGTGCAGAAGGAGCAATGCGCGGAGGTCAGCGGCGTAATCAGCGGTAGCAAGGCGTCCAGGTTGCGCGTGGTCGAACCCTCGCGGACCAGCACATGGAAGCCCAGGCGCAACTTCTCATGCGCCTCTTCCAGCACAAAGGACTCGTGGTCGGAGGTGATGCCGCTGGCGGCATAGGCGGCGATGTCGTAGCCGCGCACGCCGGGCGCATGGCCGTCCACCGGCCGCCCGGCGGCCAGGCCGAGATCGATCTTGCGCAGCAGATCGTCGGTAGCGCCGATCACGCCGGGGTAGTTCATCACCTCGGCGATGCCCAGCACGCGTTCCTCCCAGGCCAGCGTCGCCAGGTCGGCGGCCAGCAGGCGCGCACCCGACGTTTCCATATGCGTCGCGGGCACACAGGATGAGAGCATGATGTGTACGTCGAGCGGCAGCCCCGCCGAGGCGGCGAGCATAAAGCGGATGCCGTCCAACCCGCAGACGTTGGCGATCTCGTGCGGGTCATGGATCACGGTCAGCGTGCCGTGGGGCACCACGGCGCGGGCAAAGTCGCGCGGCAGCATCATCGAGCTTTCGACATGCACGTGCCCATCGATGAGTGCGGGGCAGAGCAATTGCCCGCCCACATCGTGCTGCTCGCGGCCCCGATAGGCGCCGGGCGGCCCCACCGCCGCGATCTCCCCGGCCAGGATCGCCACGTCCGCCGGGTAGATTTCGCCGGACAGGACGTTGACCACCTGGCCGCCGGTGAGCACCAGATCGGCCGGCGCATCGCCGTGCGCCACGCGGATGCGCGCGGCGATGCGCGCCAGGCGGGCCGCCTGGGCCGCAGACTGTGCGTTATCGACCGATTCCGGCTGCATGGGCAAACTCTCCTATAGGGAACGGGCCGGCAATCCTGGCCCTGAGCTAACGGAACTCGTAGCACCCGGCGCCCAACAGGGCGCCGACTTCGCCGCAAAACGCTTCCGAAGCATCGACGGTGCGCTTCAGCGGCATGTGGGTGGGCATGCCGACCAGGGGATCATCAGGGAAGTAGAGCATCACGCCGGTTGGCCCCGGATGGCGCAGCAAAATCGCTTTCAGCCGGCGCATGCGCTCCTCGTCTTCTTGCTCGCTGCCTAGAGGGTTGAGCGTGATCACGATCTGGCGTGGTGGCCCCGCTTCGGTAGTGGGAGCAGCAGCCGCATCGGCCGCCGGATCGGCGGGCGCGGCAGGCCGGGACGCCTGGAAGTAGCGCTGGCCGCCCGCACTGTACTGCAAGGGATCGGACTCGGGCTTGCGTGGTTTGGCCGCGCCATCCGTCGCGGCGGCCGACCGGCGCTTGATCGGGGTCACATCCAGTTCCTGGGCCTCGCGCTCCACCTGATAGGGCAGGAGTTGCTCGCCGATCAGGACGATGCCCGCGCCCCGTCCTTCCCAGGCTTCGGCCAGTTGCACACGCGCCACGACGATGCGCGGGACATCGGGTTCCAGCAGCGCCTGGTGGCGCGCATAGGCGGGCGGAAACAGGATCAGCGGGAGGGCGCCTTCGGCGTCCTGGGCCAGGGCCACGGCCAGCCCGGCATCCTCCCCGCCCGCACCGGTGGGCACCACGCGGATGCCGCTCAGCACGGCGACCAGGCTGACCGTCTGGCCTACATGGGCGGCGGTTACACCGCCCAGAGTCAGCCGGGCGATAGCCGCGCTGCCGCGCCCCACCCCGCCCGCGCCCAGCACCGGCGCCGCCGACGGCAGCACGGTGAAGGTATGCCCGATCAGGGTTGCTTCCCAGGCCCGCCACCCGGCCTTGTCCATCTCGACCGGGGGAAGATCGGGGGCGTCCGCCACCCCTGCCTCTGCCGGGACCGCGACGGGGGCTTCTGTGGACGCATCCAGGGCGGGGCTTGCCGCCGGATTCTCCCCCTCCGGCCCGCCCTCATCGGGGACTTCGACGGCGAACATGCCGGCCTGGCCGCCCGTGGTCGCCACCTGCTGCGCCGCATGAGTCTGCCGCGCCTCGGCCAGGGCGACGGGCAAGGCCGCCAGCAGGGCCGAACGGCCGCCCAGACTATCGCACGCCCCGGCCCGGATGAGCACGGCCAGGAAGTCTGGCGGCACATCCGCTGCCACGGCGGCCAGGCACAGCGCGGCCGGGGAGGCAAACCGGCCATCCGGCTGCGTCGCCCGCGCGGCGACCAACGCCGTGGCAGCGGGTAGCGTGCCCCGCGTCGGCGCGAGACCCCAGCGGATCGCGGGCAGGGGCGGCGGCGCCTGCGGCCGGCGGGAGTTGGCCGGCTCGGTGGCGGGCGGCACGGCGCGGGGCGCGGGCGCTTCCAGCGCGAAACCGGCGGCGCTAGTCTGAATATCGGGCGGGCGCAGTTCGATGCCGTGGCGGCGCGCTTCCAGCGTCAGCGTCGTTTCAGCCGGCGTGTCCCCGGCCAGCACCGCGCTCTCCAGCGCCGCGGCCAGGAACGCGGCAGGATGCGTCACCTTGAGCCGCAGCGCCAGGTGCAGGCGCTCCGCCGCCGCCACCGCAGCGCTGTAGCCCACGGCCCACGTCTCGGCCTGCCCCAGCCATTCCTGGACCTGCATTAGCGCCTGCGGCGGAATGACGCCGTCCTGGCGTTGCAGCAGTTGCAGGATCGCCACCTGCTCGCAGTACAGCGGCAAGCCCCAGGTCAGATCGAGCGCGGGCGCCAGATCGGGGAAGTGGTACGTGACGGGCGCGCCACCCACGCGCCGCCGCAGATAGGTGCGCAGCCAGGGATGCGGGCCGCGCGGGCCGTACAGCAGCGCACCGAGCGCCGCCCAGCCGGGCACATCGGCGGGGTCGGGCGGCAAGAGCGCCGCGCAGAAAGCGGCCAGCACATCAGGCGTGGTCTCCAGGCCGTCGCCGATATCTTCCGGCACCACGGGCAGCGGTAGCCCCGCAATATCGCCGGAAGAGAGCAGCAGGCGCATGGCGTCGGTGGGCACGGCGGGCAGCGGCTCTGCGGCCAGATCCCGCCCGCGCTGGAGCAGATCGAGGCCAGGGTCGCCCCACAGCCGCACGACGCTCGCGCCCAGGGCCTCGCAATCTGCCGCGGACCAGGCGGCAGCGCGCAGGCCCGGCGCATCGGGTAGCGCGACCAGAGGCAGGCAGGCATCTGGTGGCACCACCAGCAGGACTTCCGCGTCGGCCAGCGGCGGGCCGGGCACCTCGGCCAGCGCCGTGACACTGGGCAACAGTTCGGCGGCTGTTTCGGAGGTTAACTCCGGGGCCGCTTCCTGCCAGCGGCGCGCGCGGGTGGCGGGCGCGCTCTGCACCCAGGCGGTTTCCAGCGCCGCCCGTGTGGCCGGAGCCAGGTCGAACACCCGCCCCCCGGCGGCCAGCGCGCCGGCCACGCCCAGTGGGCGCCGCCCCCCGGCGGGCAGCAGATCGGACGCGGGTGTCGCGCGCGGCGCGCCGTCGCGGGATTGCAGGAACGCCACCAGGCTGTTTCGCCGCCCGGCGGGCACGGCCAGCGCAGGGGTCCAGCCGCCGGGCCGGGTTTCAGCGGCCAGCCAGCGGGCCGGGGCGCCGAACGGGTCGGGCGGCGCCAGGCCCAGCAGCACCGGCAGCCGCCCCTCGGCGATCAGGCCGCCGGGCGCGCCGAGCAACAGCCCTTGCCCGCGCGCCGCCGCCGCCACCCGGCGGGCGGCCGTCAAGGCATCGGCCAGGCCCAGGCGGTGTACCGCGGCCAGTTCCGCCGCGATATGGGCATCGCGCTCGCAGCCTTCGGCGGCCAGGGCTTCGTCGATAGCCGCTTCCAGCGCCGCTTGCCCCGCTGCCGTGAACCCTGGCGCACGCAAATCAGCCAGTGCCGCCCGGCACGACTCGGCGACGGCGGCGACCAGCCGCAGGGCATCGGGATGGGCGGCGTAGCGTTCGGCGAACTGGTCGGGCGGCTCGATGTGGTGCGGTAGCGCCGGGGCGGCAGGATCGGCGGGCGGGGCGTCAGCCGTGGCCGGCGCGACTTGTTGGGCGGCGCGCAGCACGGCATGAGCGGGCGCCGCATCTGCGCTGGGATAGCGGACGGCGGGCAGGGCGAGTGCCGGAAGATCGATGTCGGCGGCCAGTTGCGCGAAATAGTCCTGCTCCGGACCGACAGGCAGCCCGCAGAGCAGCGCCTCGGCACGGGGCAGCGCCTCAACCAACCGGTTCACCGCCGCCCCAGCCGCGTGCCGGGGTAAGGCCACCAGGGGGGCCGGGGTGTGATCGCCGGAAGGCAGCAGGATGAGCCAGAGTCCGGCGGCCAGCGGCGGGAGATCGGCCACCGGCAACAGCGCGCGCCCCTCGTGTGCTTCCAACCGGTTGTGAATCTGGACCAGGTTGCGCAGCCCCTGCCCGGTGGCGGCCAGGGCCAGCAGCGGCCACGATTCCCCGGGCGCGGCGCCCGCCAGGGCCAGATCGAATACGAGGCCATAGATGGGCCGGATGCCCGCTTTACGACAGGCGCGCTCCCACTCCGGCCAGGCCGCCACCGTGCCGTAGTCGGTGCAGGCCAGCGCCGTGTAGCCCTGCGCCGCTGCGGTATAGGCGGCAAGCGACCCCGGCCCGCCGCTGGGACCATAGGCGGTGCGTAGATGCAGGTACGTGAATTGGACCGCGCTTGGCGTCTCGTCGCTCATGGGGCATCTCGCGTTGGGATTAGACACGCTATTGTGGATATGTCACCGTGGCGCTATTATACCATAGATACGGGAGCGCTTCGACCCTTATTGCGCGGCAAACGGCAGCAGCAGCACCGTACCGGGCGCGGGAGCAAAGTCGCCCAGGCGCCCGCCATCGAGCGAGAAGTCGTAGACCGGCAGTTGCGCCAGCAGGCGATCGCCGGCAAAGAGGTTCAACGTGGCATGGAAGTCGCCGCCGCGCGGTGGCCCCTGCCACATGAACACCTCCGCCCCCCCGCCGTTCAGTGTGGCTGTAGCGGTTTTCGCCGCCGGGTCGAGCGTCAGGCTATAGCTGCGACCCTCGGCTCCTGCGGGCAGCGGCAGACTCCAGGTCCCCAGGTGCCCGTCGGGGTGTGTGCCGAACGGCTTCTGGTAAATATCGAGACTGAGCGTGAAGGGCTGCCCGTCGGGATGGCGGGGAACGATGCGCCAGTTCGTGGTCACGGTCCCCGCGCGCAGATCGGCGCTGCTGGGCTGCAAGTCGAGCACGAGCGTATCGGTGAGCGGTTCACCGGACCCGCTGCCCGGCGCCGCCCCATCGGCGGCGCGCAGGTCTACGCCTAGCAACGCCGCGGAATCTCCGCTGGAAGTCACCCGCAAATCGATCCCACTCGCCGCGGATGGGGCGGGGCTGCGATAACGGGTGAGGCCCGGCGCCAGGACCAGGGGCGCGCCGTTGACCGTGATCTCGGTGGGGGTAAAAGCGGCGAACAGCAGATCGGCCACACGGGCCGCCGATCCGTCCGCGGCGGGGAGATCGAAGCGTGCGCCGACCGCCGGGATCGCCAGCCCGTGCGGCGCGTAGGGCGAAGCCGGCGCCGTCAGGTCGTAGTGCGCCTGGAGATCCGCATCGCGGCGATACAGCGCCGCCAGAGGGTTTTTGTAGAAGCCCGCGCCGGCCCCGGATCGCCCTCCGCCCGCTGGGTCGCCCGCGGGGGCCAGGGCCACGTCGGCGGGGCGCCCGTAGGGCAGCGCGGGCAAAGTCTTGTAACCCAGGGTCAGGTTGCCGGCGACATGATCGGCGGGCACCGGCAGGCGGGTCGCGGGCAGGCGGTGGTACTTGAGCGCGTAGGCCAGGGCTTCGAGTGCGGGCGCGCTGTTCGTGCTGCCCCGATCCACCCAGAGGTAGCCGTCCGCGGGCAAGGCCATGGCAACACGACTGGCCCAGGGGTCGGGCGCGATCTCGTAGATGACATCGCTGCCCTGCGCGTAAACCTCGTGCAGCGCGGGCGTGCTCTCGATCCGCCGGCGCAGCGCGGGTTGATCGGCCAGGGGGAACTGCGAGTAGCGCACCACCACATGGCGCACCTCCAGCCCTTGCAGCAGCGCCAGGCTGGCCGGATCGGGGAAGGTCGCCATGGCGTGGGCGATCTCGACCGTGCCGGGCGGCACGAAGCTGCTGAAGCCGTTGACCAGCGGCTGCCAGTGGTAGGTGGCACCGTAAGTGTACCAGACATCGGCGTCGCTGCCGTACATGGGCAGTTCGATCACCGGCCCCGGATGGCTCGCCAGGTAGCTGTAGGGGCCGGAGGCTGGGGGGCGCATATCACGGTGATTGCTCAGGTCGCGCACCTGCACATATTCCAGCGTCATGAGGGCCAGCAGCGGCACCCAGAGCAGCACGGCTCGGCGCGGGCGGCGGATCTGGATCAGCAGCCAGGCCAGGCCGTAACCGCCCAGCACGGCCAGGGCCAGGTTGAGCAGGGCGGCGAACCGCACGGGCACGCGCAATGCGCTGAAGCCGGGCACCCAGTCATAGAGGAAGGCATAGGGCAAGGGGATATCGGTGCTGGTGCCGGGCAGGCGGATGCTCATGCCGAAGGTCAGCACCAGCGCGACCAGCCCCAGCAGCAGGTAGAACCAGCGTTCGTGGGGATACGCAACCGGCGCGGCGGGCGGACTCTCGCCCGGAGCCGCCTTGCGCCGCCACCCAGCCAACAGCAGGCCCACGGCGGCCAGGATGCTGATAATCAGGCCGGGGAACAACTGCCGCTCGCCGCGCAGGCCGATCATATCGGGGACCAGCGTGGCCCAGAGCCAGTTCGTTGCTAGCACGTTCCAGAAATACCAGGGCCGGGCCGCCCAGCTCTGCACCTCGTAGACCGAGCGATTGAAGCCCAATTCCTGGTTGACCTGCACATATGGCAGATAGAAGGGCAGCAAGACCACCCCCGCCACGACCCCGGCCAGCCCCAGCTTGGCCCACAGGGGCAGCCGCGAGCGCCGGGGCATGGGCGGCGCATCCGTCACCGGCGCGCGCCGGTCGATCAGCAGCCACCATGCCAGGTAGAGTCCGACCAGGATCGCCAGGAAGAAGATATAGTAGACGCTGAACAGGCCCATGCCGATCACGCAGGCGGCGGCCAGGGCGATATACCCGCCGTGGTTCCAACGCAGGCCACGCCGCAACGCCCAGAGCGTGAAGGGGAACCACTCGGTCGCCAGGGTCTGCATGTGCCCGCTCTGCACGAAGCGATACCCGGCGAAGGCATAGGCGATCCCGGCGGCCACGGCGGCGATGCGGTTACCGGTCAGGTCGCGCACCAGCAGGTAGGTGGCGTAGCCGGTCAGCACAAACGAGAGCAGGAAGTTGAAGTTGTGGGCGGGAGCCGGGTTGCCGGTCAGCCAGAGGATGGGCAGCGCGACCAGCGTTTCGCCCACCAGATGCTCGGAGTAGGCATTCGTGTGCGCGTAGGGGTAGAAGAAGGGCGCGTCAAACAGGCCGAGCGGGTTGGTTGCCAGCGCGTGGGCATCCCAGGTCATGGTGGTCATCTGGACCACCACGTCGCCGAAGGCATTGATGGCCTGGTCGAACAGCGGGGCCACCGGCCAGGTCAACACAATCGTGAGCAGCACGAATCCCGCGAGCACCAGTAGATGCTCGCGCCAGGGTCGCGCGGTCATTCGTCGTCCCCAGGGCCGTCCATTCCCTCCAACCCCACGGCGATCAGGTAGCCGCGGGCGCGTTCGGTGAGCGGGTAGCGGTTGACCAGCTTCCAGAAAGCCGCCGAGTGGTTGGGCTGGACCAGGTGGGCCAGTTCATGGACCAGAACATAGTCCTGCACCCAGCCGGGCATGGACGCCACGCGGTCGGAGATGCGAATGGTGCGATTAGCGGGGGTACATGACCCGTAGCGGCCCTGCTGATTCGTCACCCACTCGATGGAGTCGAGTTGCAGCCGCCCGCCAAAGTAGCGGCGGTTGAGTTCGGCGGCGCGCTCCGGCAGTTTGCCGTCGTTGTTGAGATCGCGCCGCCGGGCGCCAGCCCGTACTTTGGCGACAAGTTGGCTGATCAGGCGCTGCTCTTCCGCCGCTTCGAGGTTGGCGGGCAAGCGCACCTGCACCTTCTTGCCCGGTTCGACCCAGCGGGCGCTCGCGGTCTTGACCCGCCCGCTGGATCGGACTACTTCGATTTCAAGCGCTTGATCGTCCAATTAGCCCCAGTCCTGCTCCCCTTCGGCCTGCTCGGCATCGCCGGCGTTCAGGTCGATCTCGCGCCAGGGACCCTGGATACCATCTTCGGTGACACCATAATAGACGCGCATACTGCCGTCGGGTTCGCGGCCCACCAGGTCATAGCGCAGCACATTGGCCCGCCGGACTTTGCGCCACAGGCCGACATCGCCCGTCCACTGCACTTCCTGGGGATTGGGCGGCCCCGCCTCGTGGCGCATAATTGCATAGTACCATAGGCGCCGCGCCGAGTAGCGGGTGACGTTATGCACGATACTGCCGTTGCGCAGATCGCGCATCGAGTGATAGGGCACCTCGTTGCGGATCTCGGTCGAGACGACCTCGACGCCCGTGCGCGGCGGCGGGATGGTCGGGGCGGGGGCCGCCGGCTTATTGGTGACGGTGGGGGCCGGCTTCGCGCCCGCCGGGCCGGCCTTGACGCCCCCCTTGGCCGAGGGCACGGTCTCGCGGCTCCCCCCGCGCGGCGCGGGAGCAGCAGAGCGCGGGGCCTGGCTTACTGCGGGGGTGGCGGGCACGATCAGCCCGGCGCGCGCCTTTGCGCCGGAGAGTTTTTCACCGGGCAGGGCACGCACAACCGGCACGCCCGGCGGCGGAATCACGGGCGCCGGCTCCGGGGTTGGCGGGACCGGGACGGCGGGTTGGGCCGGTTCCGGCTGCGCGGCTGCCGGCGCCTCGGCCACCGGCTCCGCCGTTTCGGCGGGGGCCTTGGGGGAAGTCCGCCGCCGGCTGCGACTGCTCTTTGCCGGGGCGGCTTCCGGCGCGGGGGCCGGTTCGGGTTCGGGTTCCGGCGCGGGGGCCGACGGCGGGGGCGCCAGTTCCGCGGCGGACTGGAACCGGCCACCCGGTCCGCTGCGGGCGTTCAAGATGCTGTCGTTCAGCGCCGCCTTGGAGCGGCGGCGCGCGCTCAGGCCATCGGGCAAGACCGGCTCGGTCTCCTCCGGCAGCCAGATCTGGTTGCGCTCTATCTCGAACATGCCGTCGGGATTGGCGGCGCGTACCGCGGCGGTTAGCAACTCGCCCGCCTTATCGGCGTAGAGGCCGGCCCGGCGCTCGCGCAGGGCGTTGCCCACTTCCGGCTCGCCCTGTTCGCTGCGGTATACCTGGTACAGGTGCCCTTTGCGGCGCGGGCGTGGCGCCTCCAGCACAAGCGCCGGAGCGACCTCCGGCTCAGGCGGAACCACATCGGCGACCACTTCGACGGCATCCGCCACCGGCTCTGCAGCCGCCGCAGCGGCGATCTCGGGGGCCGGCGCGGCGCCACGGCCACGCCGCCGGCGGCCCCGCGCCGGCTCCGGCACGGCTTCCACCGGGGCAGGTTCTTCTTCAGGTGTGGTCCAACCGGCCGGCCAGGCTGCCGCAGCGGCCCCGGCCACGTCCTCCAGAGCCGCCATCTCGGCAGCCTCCAGGTCGGCAGCGGTGGGCGCCGGCTCTGTATCTTCAGGGCCTTCCCAGGCCGGGGTCGTTTCCCAGGCGGGCACCGAATCCAGATCGGCTTCCACCGGCGTCTCGGCGCCCGTCCGGCTGTCCCCACCCCGGCGGCGGCGCCGCTTGCGGCGATGGGCCACGTCGAGGGGCACCGAAGCGCCCTCGATCGCATCCTCCACCATGTCGCTGCTCAGTTCGTCGGCCTGTTCCAGCGCAGCAGCCGTCGCCATGCTGTCGGAGGTCGGCACCGAGAGGGCCGCCGCCGCCAGTTCCGCCGTCACCCGCTCACCGTGCGACTCCAGCACCAGGCGCACGATGTCGTCGCGGGTCGCCACGACGGAGTCGGACTCCTGGCGGATATAGATCTGGCCTGCCGGCTCGAACATATAGGGCCGATCCTCGCCACGCGGCACCTGCAACAGTAGCACCGGACGCCCATCGCTCATATGGGTGGCAAAGGTCACATCGAGGGGCGGCACAATGCTGCGCTGGATATCGAAGCGCAGGATGTTGGTCGTGTCGTCGATGTTGTCGATGCCGCGCACGGGCATGGCTTCGTCCGGGCTAACCCCGACGTAGATGGTGCCGCCACTGGTATTGGCGAACGCGGCCACATCGCGGAGAATGGGCCGGGTGCGGCTCGTCTTGCTGGTCGCCCGCTCGTGAAACGCCTGCACAATCGAGGGACCCTGCGAGCGCGCCTGGCGCACAAAATCGTAGGTGGAGACCTGGCCGGGGCGGTAAGGCCGGATGCGGTCGAAGTCGCTGCTGGCGAACAGATCGCGCAACGCTTCAAAGGTGGCGTCGGGCAAAAGCAATTCCGTGCAGCGGTCGCCCACGCCGAGCCGCTTGTTGGCACCCTCGCCCGGTTCCTTCTCCAGGCTATGGGCATCGCTGCCCTGGATGCAGTGCATCCGGCGGGGATATTCGGGCTTGGAGCCGTTGAAGAACGACTCGGTGGTGCGGCGCCCGGTCTGTTCGAGGTCGGTCACTTCCAGGCAGGCCAGGGCCGGGTGCTGGGTGTAGGCGATCTTGGTTTGCCCACCGAAATTGAAGCCCTGCATCGCCACGCCGTTGGAGGAGTTGGCGTGCGCGGCAATCGGCAGGCCCCCGGCCTCGGCAATGGCTTCATACGCCTCGATCACGTCGCTGGTGGGGCCGGCATCGGGCGCGCCGGCCAGCATTTTCTGCTCCGGCACATCGAGCTTGAGCAGCAGCAATTCGAGCTTACGTAGCGAGGTACCGGGCGGGAAGATGCCCAGAATGTGGAAGCCGAAGGTGGCGGTGAACTCGAAGCCGGGCAGCACCAGCAGCGTTTCGCGCAGGCGGCGATACTCGGCCAGGTCGTGGGCTTCTTGCTCGTTGAGGCGGCCCAGGCGTTCCAGCAGTTCGAGAGTCTCGATCTCCTTGAGCATCTGGGCATAACCCTGCACGCTATTATGATCGGTCAGGGCGATAATATCGAGGCCGCGCTCCTCGGCTTTCTGCAAAATCTTGAGGTAAGTGGCGTCCGGGTCGCGGTAGTCAGCGGAGGCGGGTGTGTGCAGGTGCATGTCGACCCGCACCCAGTGCAGGCCGGCGCGCTCGGCTTCCCGGGTATCCCGGATGTCGCGCGGCGCGGCAATGGCGCTAGACGACCGGGACCGGCTATCGCGGCCATCGCGGTCGTGGCTCCGGCTAGGGCCGGAGCGATCTCTTCTATACATAGTCAATCGTGTAATTCCTTAAGGATGGGGCGGAGGGCGCGCAGGAGGCGAGGCCGGTCGGGTCACGACCGCGGGCGGCGAAGCAACGGTGTGCCGTACATGCCGGGAAACCCGGCGGGGCAACACACAGCTTCACAAAGGCCCGCGCTCGACTGGCCTTTGTGCCGTTAGATTTGATTCGCGCTTGAAATCCGCTTCAATCGTATACTTGCTGCGAGGCCGCTAGCCCGGTTGGGTGCACCGGGAGCGAATAACGGGAACGGGTGTACCCCGGCACCGTAATGGCGGTGCCGGGAGACTCCCATGTCAGGCCGAGGGCTGGAGGTTGGATTGGGCAGCCTGGGGCGGCACCTCCCGGTGCGACTCCAGGGAATCGTCGGTCGCGGCGGCGCCATCCGGCTGATCCGCCGGGACCACCGCCGCCTGATCGGCGGCCGGGGCCGGCGCCATGATGGCCGCCAGCACCTGATCCATATCCTCTACCCAGATAAACTCCAGATCCCGGCGCACATTGCGGGGCAGTTCGAGCAGATCGCGGCGATTCTCCGCCGGCGCGATCACGCGTTTCATCCCGGCGCGATGAGCGGCCAGTACCTTTTCCTTCAGCCCGCCAATCGGCAACACGCGACCGCGCAAGGTGATCTCGCCCGTCATCGCCGTATCATGGCGCAACGGGTGGCGCGTCAGCGCCGAGACGAGTGCGCTAGCCATCGTGATACCGGCCGAGGGGCCGTCCTTCGGGATGGCGCCCTCCGGTAAGTGAATGTGCAGGTCGGTTTTCTCCTGGAAGTCGGGGTCGATCTGCAACGCCGTCGCCCGCGAACGGGCAAAGCTCAGGGCGGCGCGTGCCGATTCCTGCATCACATCGCCCAGGCGCCCGGTGATCGTCAGGCTACCGCGCCCCGGCATGGTCGCCACTTCCACGGGCAGCAGTTCGCCGCCGTGCTCCGTCCAGGCCAGGCCCAGCGCCACGCCGATTTGGGCCACGCCGATGGGATCGACCTCGCTCGACAACCGGCCGGGACCTAGGAATTCTTCCAGGTTATGCGCCGTGATACGCACGCGCGTGGTACGCCCCTGCACCACGCGACGGGCCGATTTGCGGCAGATGGCCGCCAGCTTGCGTTCCAGATCGCGCACCCCGGCCTCGCGGGTGTAGGTGCGGATGATGGTACGCAGCATCTTTTCGGGAATCTCCACCGCGCCGGAAGGCAGCCCGTGGGCTTGCAACTGGCGGGGCAGCAGATAGCGCCGGGCGATTTGTGCTTTTTCGTCTTCGGTGTAGCCGCCGAGTTCGATGACCTCCATCCGGTCGCGTAACGGGCGCGGGATCGAATAGAGGTTATTCGCCGTGGTGATAAACAACACCTCGGACAGGTCGTAGGGCACATCGAGATAATGATCGTTAAAGTTCCAGTTCTGCTCGGGGTCCAGGACTTCGAGCAGCGCCGACGCCGGGTCGCCCCGGTAGTCCGATGCCAGCTTATCGATCTCGTCGAGCAGGATCAGCGGGTTCTTGGTCCCGGCCGTTTTCATGCCCTGGATGATCCGGCCCGGCATGGCGCCCACGTAGGTGCGCCGGTGGCCGCGAATTTCCGCCTCGTCATGCACGCCGCCCAGGGCGATGCGCACGAAGTGCCGGCCCATCGAATCGGCAATGGACTGCCCCAGGCTCGTTTTGCCCACCCCCGGCGGGCCGACGAAGCAAAGGATAGGGCCTTTCAGCATGCGCCGGCGGCGCTCGCTGGCCGGGGTGGCCGGCTCCGTATGCCCGTCCGCGCCCGGCTCGGATTTGAGAGCGGCCTGGGTCAGCTGGCGCACCGCCAGGAACTCCAGGATGCGCTCCTTGATCTTTTCCAGCCCGTAGTGGTCCTCATTGAGGACCCGCTCGGCCACGGCGATGTCGAGCACGTCGGTCGTGCGTTCGTTCCAGGGCAGTGCCAGGATCCAGTCGATATAATTGCGGATGACCGTCCCTTCCGGAGAGACGGACGGCATACGCTCCAACCGGTTCAACTCTTTACGGATCTTGATCAGGATCTCTTCGGGCAGGCCCTTGGCTTCGAGCTTTTCGCGTAGCTCGGCCATCTCGCTGCCGCCCTCGCCGCCCAACTCGTCGTGGATCGCCTTGAGTTGTTCGCGCAGGTAGAATTCACGCTGGTTTTTGTCGATTTGCGAGCGCACCTTGTTGCGGATGCGCTGATCGAGTTCCAGCACCTCCAACTCGTTGGTCAGCACGCCGCCGACCCGTTCCAGGCGTTCGGCCTGGTCGAGTTGCTCCAGCACGGCCTGGCGCTCATGCGCGTCGGGCACGACATGGGCGGCCAGCAGGTCGGCCAGATACCCCGGATGGCGCACCGCCCGCACGGTTTCGACGGCATCTGAGGGCACCTTGCTGTTGATCTGCGCATAGCGGGAGAACAGTTCCACCAGGTGGCGCATTAACGCTTCGACCACCGGGCCGGTGCCGATCTTCTCCGCCACGTCGTTGATCTGGACGACGAAGAACGGGTCGCTTTGCAGATACCGTTCGACGCGCACCCGGCGCAGCCCTTCCACGTTGACCTGAAGATTGCCGTCATTCTGGCGCTGCACCTGGTTGACTTCGACCAGAGTGCCGACATCGTAGATCTCGTCGGCACCCGGCTCATCGGCCTGCCCGGCACGCTGGGTCATGACCACCAGCCGGCGATCGCGGCTGAGGGCATCTTCCAGCGCACGGATGGACCGCGCCCGCCCCACGGTCAACGTGACCAGGGTGCGGGGGAAGACTACAACATTTTTCAGCGGCAGGAGGGGGTACTCCATTTTACCGCGGGGTACTTCGCTGTTCATCAGCAATATCCTTCAGGCTCCGGCGATCCCGCTAAAGTTAGCACGGGGCCACGGTGGAGCAAACGGGTGCTACCATTGCGCACCTGTATTATACCATAAATAAAAGCAATCCTGGAACGGAAGCGCGGCGGCTTCCCGATTCCCGATCCGTGGATCGAGTGATGCGCCGATTCATGCGATGCTGCGCGCCCATGCTACTATAATAGTAACGCATCGGCGCTGGTAACGGTTGCCTCCTCACCTCCTAACGCCAACTCTAGCAAGCGGGTATTAACGATGGGTTTAAGCCGCTTAGCGGTCGGATTACAGACCGTCAACCTCTGGCGCGGGCCGCCCGTGCCCCGCTAAAACAAGACTGTCCCGGCGATCACCGCTTGCTCACCCGCGGCGGTGCGGACCAGCAAGGTGCCGTCCGGGGCGACATGAAGCGCGGTGCCCTCGATGAGCACGCCATCGCCCGGATCGATGCGCACATAGCTGCCCAGCGTGGTCAGCGCATCGCGCCATTCGGCCCAGATCGCCGTATAGCCGCCCGCCTGCCAGCGCATGTAGCGGACCTCGGCCTCGGCCAGGATGCGCGCCAGCACCGCTTCGCGCGTGGGCAGCGGCGCGGCGATCTCCTGGCGCAGGCTGGTTGCCACGGCGCCTAGGCCCAGCGCATCCGGCTCCAGATCGACATTGACCCCGAACCCGGCGACCACAAACTCGGCCACTCCGCCGGTCAGCGTCATCTCGCAGAGGATGCCCGCCAGCTTGCGGCCCCGGCAGAGCACGTCGTTCGGCCACTTCAGTCCGGCGGGCGCCCCCCAGGCCCGCGCCGCCACCTGCACGGCCAGGGCGAAGATCATCGTCGGGGCAAAGGCTTCGGCGAGCGGCGTCTGCGGGCGCAACACCACCGAGGCCAGGATCGCGCTGCCCGGCGGCGCGGCCCAGGTCCGTCCGCGCCGCCCGCGCCCGCTCAGTTGCTCGTCGGCGACGACCAGCAACCCCTCCGGCGCCCCGGCGCGCGCCCGCTCGCGGGCCACATCGTTGGTCGACCCGGTCTGCGGCAAATACTCCAGGACGCGCCCGAAGCTGCGCGTGTTGAGCCGCGCGGCGATACTCTCCGGGGAGAGATGGGTCACTCGGCGGTCTCCATCATATGGAAAGCAAGCGGCAGCAGTTCTTCGACGCTGGTTTCCACCACCGGGCCGTGCTCCGCGGGGGCGCCCAGCAGCACGCGATAGGACGGACGAAACTCAGCCAGCACCTGGCGACAGGCGCCGCAGGGCGAGGCCGGCGCCGTATCGGTTTTTCCGGCCACCACAGCCAGGGCCGAAAACTCGCGCACGCCCGCCGCCACGGCGCTGAAAATCGCCGTGCGCTCGGCACAGCAGGTGAGGCCGTAGGAGCTGTTCTCGATGTTACAGCCGGTAAAGATGCGGCCGTCCGCCGTGCGCAACGCCGCGCCGACCGGGAAGCCGGAGTACGGGATATAGGCATGGGCGCGGGCCGCCCGCGCCGCCGCCAGCAATTCCTGATCGGCGGCGGCCAGTTCGCTATAGTCGCGGGTTTGCATGGGCTTGCTGATGTCTCCATTCTCGGGCCACACGGGGCACCCGATATTTGCGCCTACTCGCCAGGCCGGACCGGCGAATCCACCGGCAACAGGCTGGGCGTGCTGGGCATGGGCGGCGGCATGTCCGGCGGGCCGGGCGGCACCTCACCCCGGCGCACATCGACCTGCTTGATGCGCAAGCCTTCGGTCGCTACGACGGTGATGGTGATATCCTCCTCGGTAATGGAGTCGCCCACGATGGGGATGCGGCCCAGGCGCTCCTGCACCAGGCCGCCCACCGTCTCCACATCCGCGCCTTCCAGATCGGTGCCCAACAGATCGTTCAGGTCGTCCAGCGGCAAGCGGGCGTCGCAGCGCCATTCGTTGGGACTCACTTCCTCCAGCAGCACCGGCTCTCGATCGTATTCGTCCTGGATCTCGCCGACGATCTCTTCCACCAGGTCTTCAATCGTGACCAGGCCGGAAGTGCCGCCATACTCGTCCACCACGATCGCCATCTGCAAACGGTGCTGCTGGAGGTCGCGCAAGAGTTCGCTGACCCGCTTGGTTTCCGGGATGAAATGGGCCGGGCGCACCAGCTCCGGCAACGGCTGATCCGGGTGGCCCTGGCGCAGCGCCAGGAGCAGGTCTTTGGCGTTCACAATGCCGACGACGTTATCGATATTCTCGTGATAAACCGGCAGCCGGGTATGGCCGCATTCGAGGATGCTGTCGATAACGGCGATCAGCGGCTCATTGTCGGCGGCGGCCACCATATCGGTGCGCGGCACCATCACCTCGCGAACCACCGTGTCGCCAAACTCGAAAATCTGTTGGATGAGTTCTTCTTCGTCGGCCTGGATGACGCCCTCGTCCTCGCCGGTATTGACCAGTTGGCGCATCTCCTCTTCGGTGATATAGTGGCCCGCTTCCCGCCCCCCGTCGAGGAAGCGCGCGAGCGGGCGGGCCATCCAATAGAGGACGCTCAGCAGGGGCGTGAGCACGGCGCGCAGCACCGTGACATAGCCAATCAGCAAGAGGGCGGCGCGTTCCGGATTGCGCACGGCGATAGCCTGCGGCGCCAGCAGGCTCACCACGAGCGCGATCAGCGTCAACAGCGCCAGCGCGCCGCTGACCGTGGGCAGATCCTGAGCAAAGTGCAGCACCAGCCCGGTTGCCACGCCCACCATGACGACAATCAAGATCAGGTTCGCGGCGCGGATGATCGTGTGCAGGCGGGGTGCGCCCAACAACTCGGAGAGGGCCTGCGCCCGCGGGACCCCGCGATCCAGTAACTGGTGCAAGCGCAGGCGGCTGACATTGGTCAACGCCGTTTCCACGCCCACGTTGCAGGCCAGCAGCAGTAGGCAGAGTGCAATGACGACGAGGCTGATTATACTACCAGGATCCAAGCGTATCCTTCCCTCACGGCTCCGCAGTATCCGGAGAGGTTGCCGGATCGCGTCCCCTATGACGCGTCGTCACCCTGGCGGAACAGCGAGCTTACCGACCGATCATTGTGGATGCGATCAATCGCCTCGGCCAGCATGGGGGCCACGCTCAAGATCTCGATCTTGGACGGCCCGTGCGCCGGAGGATCGCCCAGCAACGGTATGGTATCGGTCAGCAACAGCCGGCTAAACGGCGAGGCTTCCATTTGCGCGCGCACCCCATCGGCGAACGCGGCATGAGTGGCGCAGGCATACACAGCGCGGGCGCCGCGCTCAAACAGCACGCGCGCCGCCTCCATCAGCGTCCCCCCGGTCAGGATCATATCGTCGATCAGGATCGCGGTGCCCCCGGCCACATCGCCCACCATGTCGATCATGGCCGTGCGGTCCACGCCGGGATGATGCTTGGCGATAAACGCCAGGTTGCCCCCGACAATATCGCGGAACTCCATCGCCCAGCCGACCCGCCCCGCATCGGGCGCGACGATCACCGGGTTGGGCAAATGCAGATCGCGCAGATGCGCGGCCAGCAGATAGCGCGCCTGGAGATGATCTACCGGGATGTCGAAGAAGCCCTCGATGGCCGGGGCATGGAGGTCGCAGGTTAAGATGCGGTCGGCGCCCGCCTCCACCAGCAGGTTGGCAACCAGTTTGGCGGTAATCGGTTCGCGGGGCGCGGTCTTTTTCTCTTGCTTGGCGTAGCCGTAATAGGGAATCACCGCCGTCACGCGCGCTGCCGACGACCGGCGCAGGGCGTCGAGCATGATCAGCAGTTCCATGAGGTGCTCGTTGACCGGGTACGAGGTGGGCTGGACGACATAGATGTCATCGCCGCGCACACTCTCGTCGATACGCACGCGGGTCTCGCCGTTGCGGTAGCGCCCCACAATCGCCTTGCCCAGCCGCACCCCCAGGCAGCGACAAATGGCCTCGGCCAGAGGCCGGTTCGCACTGCCGCTGAACACCTGCAAGGCTCTACTCATGCGGGTGGGTCGCTCCCCTCACGCGGCGGGGCATCCGGGCCGCCCCGCTCCGGCGGGCCGCCGTTGAGCCAGCGGATGATCCGCGCGGGCACCCCGACCACCAGCGCGCCGGGCGGCACATCCTTGTTCACCACGGCGCCCGCCCCGGTTTGCGCGCCCGCGCCCACGGCGACCGGGGCGATCAGCACGCTATCCGAACCGATAAACACATCGGGGCCGATCTGGGTGCGGTTTTTCACCCCTTTATTAAAGTTGGCGGTAATCGTGCCCGCGCCGATGTTTGTATTGTCCCCGACTTCGGCGTCGCCGATGTAGCTGAAGTGGCCCTGGGCCACGTTGCGGCCCAGCCGCGCATTCTTGACCTCGGCAAAGTTGCCCAGATGCACGCCGGTGGAGAGGTAGGCGCCGGGGCGCAGGTGGTTGAATGAGCCGATATCGACGCCGTCTTCCACCACGCAATCTTCCAACAGCGAGCTCCCGATGATGCAGCCGTCGCCCACCACAGCGTCCACCAGGCGGGCCTGCGGACCCAGGCGGCAATCGGCGCCCACGCGGGTCTGGCCTTGCAGGTAGCAGCCGGGATAGAGAATAGTATCCTGGCCCAACGTCACGTCGAGATCGATGTACGTCGTGGCCGGGTCGATCATGGTCACGCCTTCGAGCAGCCAGCGGGTGCGGATGCGGTTACGGATGACGAGATCGGCCTCGGCCAGTTGGACGCGATTGTTGATCCCGGCGACCTCTTCCATGCCGCTGACCTGGAAAGTCTGCACGCTGCCGGGCTGTTCGCGGATCGCCACGGCGATCATGTCGGTGAGGTAATATTCGCCCGCGCCGGGGTGGAGCGGCAATTCGGCCAGCCGCGGCCAGAGCCAGGCGGAATCGAAGCAATAGATGCCGCTGTTGGTCTCTTTTAGCGCCCGTTGTTCGGGGGTCGCCACACGCTCCTCGATGATGTCGAGGACCTCGCCGTTCGCGTCGCGGATAATGCGCCCGTAGCCGGTGGGATCTTCGGCGATGCAAGTGAGAATGGTGGCGCGCACGCCGGGCCGCGAGTGGTGGAGGCGCACGAGATCGGTCAGGGTTGTGGAGCGCAAGAGCGGGGAGTCGCCGTAGAGGACCAGCACCGTGCCGGCCTGCCCCTCGACGGCGGCGCGGGCCTGGAGAACGGCGTGCCCGGTGCCCAGTTGCTGCGCCTGGGTCACGTACTCGTAGCCGGGACCCATAGCGACCTGCACCTGCTCGCCGCCGTGGCCCACGACCAGCACGGTCCGTTGGGGTTCCAGCGGCGCTACGGCCCGCACGACATGTTCCACCAGCGGCACGCCCGCGATACGGTGCAACACTTTGGGCAGCTTGGAACGCATCCGTTTGCCCATCCCCGCGGCGAGCACCACCGCCGCGAGGCGCGGGGAGCGTGAGGCGGCGGTGTCTTCGGTTGCAGGCTCAGTAGTCATAAAGTCCTGGACGCAACGTTAGGCGATGTGAGCAGCCGGTTCTAATTGGCACGAGTCTAACCCATTGCCCGCCCATTTGTCAAGCAAATTCAGCGCGCGGCGGCGCCGCAATCCGCCGCCGCCCCGGCACGGTTGGCGGCGCCCGCCCCGCCTTCTGCACGCCAAAGCCCAATGCGTGGTATTGTCCATGCTGTCAAAGTGAGCGTCTGCGCTAAAGGAGAACCGCCTGTGCTACGTCGTCTGATCGTCTTGTTCGCTATCCTGCCGGCTGTGTTTGCCGGCGGGCGCCCGGCAGCCGCCTCGTCCGCCGTGCCGCGCAGCCCGCTACCCCTACCCCCGGCGGCCAGTCCGCAGTTGAGCGGCGGCTTCGCCCAGTTCTGGCAGGACCACAACGGGGCGCTGCTCTTCGGCGCGCCGCTCACCGGCGAGTTGCAGGAGGGCGGGCTGACCGTCCAGTATCTGGAGCGCGCCCGGTTGGAATGGCACCCCGACTACCCGCCCGGTTCCCAGATCACGCTGGGCCGATTGGGCGCCGAGGCCACTCAGGGCCGATCCTTCCCAGCCATCGCCGCGTTCCCCTCCAACCCCGGCCATCGCTACTTTGCCGCCACGGGCCACAGCATCCAGGGCGACATCCTGCGCTTCTGGGAAGCGAACGGCGGCCTGGCGATCTTCGGCTACCCGCTCTCCGAGGAACTGACTGAGGATGGGCGCACGGTGCAGTATTTCGAGCGCACTCGCCTGGAGCACCACCCCGAACTGGGGGCAACCGGCTACCGGGTGCTGCCCACGCCACTCGGCGCCCTGGCGGTGGGCAAGCGGGCGACGACCGCCGCCGTGGTCTTCGAGCCGCCGGAGGTGCAAGAGGGCCACACCGTGCTGATCAAGGTGCTGCCCGCGCCCGGCACGCGGCTGGTGGGCGGCACGCTGGGCGGCAACACCCTGTCCTTCACCTGCTGCTTGCCGCTGAGCCTGCCGGGCGGCGCGCAAACGCTGCCCTGGGCGGTGGGCGGCGTGGAATCGTACCAGTCACCCGCTACCCTGGGCCTGCGCTTGACCTTGCAGGATGCAGACGGCGCCACAACGCAGATCGAGCGCACGCTGCCGGTGCAACGCTACCCCTACCCCACGCTGCGCCAGCAGTACAACGGGCCGCGCACCAATCCGGACGTGCGCGCCAACGAACACGCCGTCATCGACGCCGTGTTTGCCGGGCGAGATCTGGAACCGCAATGGCAGGGCATGTTCGTCGCGCCGTTGCACCGCAGCCTGGTCGTCAACGCGCCTTTCGGCCAGCGCCGCGCCTATAACGCCGAGCCGCCCTATGAGGTGCATACCGGGGTAGACTTCGACGCGAGCATGGGGACGCCGGTCTATGCCCCGGCTCCGGGCCGGGTCGTCTTCGCCCGCACGCTGCCGCTACGCGGCAACACGGTCATCGTGGACCACGGCGGGGGCGTGTTCACGCTCTACGCGCACCTCTCGGCCTTCCGCGCCACGGTGGGCCAGCGAGTGCGGACAGGGGATGTGCTGGCCCTGGTCGGCAGCACGGGTAACGCGCTGGGGCCGCACCTGCACTGGGAGGTCCACGCCGCCGGTCCCGCAGTGCAGCCCGAACAGTGGCTGGCGCGCAGCTTCCCCTGATCGCCACCCAGTAAACCTTACCACCTGTCATTCTAAGCGCAGTGAAGAATCTCGTCTCGTGCCGATCCACGACGAGACTCTTCGCTGCGCTCAGAGTGACAAGTAAATGCCCCCTGTCATTCTGAGCGTAGCGAAGAATCTCGTCTCGGGCCGGGTCTATGACGAGACTCTTCGCTGCGCTCGGAGTGACAAATATGGAAAGAAGGCTCAGAGCAGCCGCAGATATTCCGGGGGCACGGCATCGACCAACCACACGCCGTTCGCCGAGCAATAGAACGGGCGGCCCGCCAGCTGCATGGCCGCCGCGTCTACAGCGAAGACCACGGGCGCCCCGTGGCGCGCGCCGACGATGCGCGCCGTCTCCGCATCGCGGGACAGATGGACGTGGTGGCGGGACATCTTCCTCAAGCCCTCACGCCGGATCGTCTCAACCAGGTGGGCGGCTGTTCCGTGATAGAGCAGCGGGGGCGGCGTGACCGGATCCAGTTGCAGGTCCACCGCCACACTGTGCCCCTGGTTCGCTCGGATGAGTGTGCCGGTGGGGTCCAGCGAAAAGCGCTGCTTGTTGTTGCGCGCGATCACTTCCTCCAGTTCGGCGCGGCTGATGGGGAAGTGCAGGCGGGCGCAGGCGGCGAGCAGATCATCCACCGGCACCCAGCCGCCGGGCTGTAAGGTCAGGCCCAGGCGCTGCGGCTGGTGGCGCAGGTGTTTGCTGAGATATTTGCTGACCTTCACCAGGCGCGTTTCGTCCATGCTGTGTCCTCAGCAAGC
The DNA here is from genome assembly GCA_025927935.1 of Chloroflexia bacterium. The sequence continues at coordinate 27,015 of JAICKM010000007.1, forward strand.
TGCTGGCTCGCCGTAAACAACGGCGGCAGGCCGGGGCGATTTCGCCCATGACCTGCCGCCGCGCTTTTGCTGATCTACGGCCCCTGATCAGGGATTCGCCGGCGCCGCGGTGGGGGGCGCTGCGGCGGGCGGCGCCTGCTCCGGCGCGGGGGCCTGGGGCACCGGGGTCGCCGCCGGGGGCGGCTGGGCCGCCGGGTCCGGTGGCGGGGGGTTGCCGGGCGCGGGAGCCGCGGGCGGCGCCGGAGTCGTGCCGGGCGCGGGCGGCTGGGCTGCCGGGTCGGTGCCGGGCACTACCGGCAACGCGCCGGGAGTCAGCGCCGGATCGACAGTGGGCAGCGCGGCCGGATCGGGAGTCGCGGTCGGGGCGGGCTTGCCCTTCTGGCCCACCAGGTAGCGATTGTGCGCCGGGAGATAGGTGCCTTCGGCGTGCCAATCGTCGATCTGCTTGCCGTTGGCGTCGTAGACCCGGCGGTGGATGTCCGACGTAAAGCCCGCTTGCGCGTGCTCGATCAGCCGGGTGGTACCCCAGCGCATATCGTAGCTGTTTTCGTAGATCGGCCTGGAGCTGGTGGGCACCACCTTGGTGATCACCGGGCCATCCACCTGCACCTTCCAGCCGGGGTCGGTGCCCCATAGCTCGAAGTTGACCACGCCTTTCGCGGCGTGCGCGCGGACGAGGATCCAGTTGCCGGTGCTGTTGACCCAGCGGAAGTTCTTCTCCGGCGGCGCAATCGTGGCATCCAGCCCCTGCAACCCGCTCGGCGGCTTGCCGTAGGACGCGATCCAGTAGCTGTGGTGGTTGCGCTCGGTGACGGGCAGGCCCGCCCAGAAGACGCTATGGAACAGCGTGGTGACGACCTGGCAGATTCCGCCCGCCTCGGCGGGCACGGTGGTCACGTTGACGCCGTCGGAGACGATGCCGAAGCCCATCTGGAAGCCGGCGGCCAGCGTCAGCGGGCCAAGCGTGGCGTTCGTATTGAACTCGCCGCCCGGCGCGACCAGGGTGCCGTCGAGCAGCGAGGTGCCGAACTCGACGTTGTGTGCGCGCTCCGGCGACGAACCATAGTACGTCGTGGAGGAGTGGGCCAGCAGGTCGGGCGTGCTGATGCCGGCGGGCGGCGTGACGGTGACGGGCGCGGGCTGGGTCTTGACGACGAGATCGGCCTGGACTTCCCCGGCCTCCAGCGCCGCCAGTACGGCAGCCGCGCTGGCCGCTTGATCGACTTCCTGCCCCTCGCGGGCCGGGGCCACAGTCTTCACCGTGCCGCTGACCATGCGGAAGCGGGCGCCCCGCGGGCTGATGTCGATGTCGCCGGAAATGGCCGCGATGCGCTTGCTCAGCAGTTGCGAGTCGACCTGGAGCCGGTACGGCAGCGTGCTGCCCCCCTGGCTGCCGACCAGGGCGAGATTCCCGGCCAGCGTGCTACCCTTGATCGTCCAGGTGCGGTTCCCGTAATGGAGGGTAAAGCCCTTGGCGAGCAGCGCCGTCCATTGCTTTTGCACCGGCTCCAGGCCCGCAGCGGTGATCGCCGCCGTGGCAGGCCGGATTGCCAGCGTGGCGCTCCGCCCCGGCGATTGCGCGGCGGCCAGCACGGCCTGCGCGACGCTGTCCAGGTCCAGTTCCTGGCCGGGCTTATCGGGAGTCAGCACGGGCTTGCCCTTCACCGGTTGCAGGGTTGCGTTCTGCGGCGCGACCTGCACCTGGGCCGCCAGCAGCGCGAGCAGCGCAACGAGCCGCGCCCGGTCGAAGCGCGCGGTATAATTACCCTGCGCATCGGCTTCCAGACTCAAGGCGCTGTGCAGATCGGCGGCACTCAAGATCTGGGTTGCCGCAGCGCCGTCGATGCGCACCGTGATCGGCGCACTGGTCAGCGCGCGGGCCTGGGCGCCCGTGGCCTGGAGCACGGCGTCGCCAACCGGAGGATGGACTGATTGCAGCGGCAAGTCCAGGGTCGCGGGCAGATCGGTGCCGGCCAGCGCGGCGGTAATCGCCCGCGCCGCCCCTGCACGATCCAGGGCCACCCCATCCTGGCCGGGGGTCACGACCACCGAGCCGTCGCGAGTCGCCACGGTACCCTGCACCGCCGCGCGATCCACGTCGGCGGCCAGCCGCGCCACGACCCGCCCGACCACAGCGGAGTCGGTGCGGGCATCGGCATCTACAGATGCGCCATGCAGCAGCGCCGCGGCCTGGGCCAACCCGTTGGCCGCGAAGTTGCCGTCCCGCCCGTAGGCCAGCGCGTTGGCAACCGCAGAATCCGCATCCAGCGAGACGCCGAGATCGCGCAGCGTATAGGTCCACTGGCGGCTGCCGTCGGCGGCGCGGAGCACCACCTGCCCGGCGGGCAGGGTCGTGGCCTGGGCCAACCGGGCGCGGGCATCCGCGTCCGATAAGCCGCCCAGGTCCAGCCCGCCCACATGCACACCGGGGAAGACGCGCCCATTATAGATAGCGCTGTAGCCCAGTGGCAGCACGATCAGCAGCAGCACGGCAGCCAGGAGCGCCAACGCCACACCAGCGGCCAGGCGCCGGCGCGGCAATTCACGCATGCGCAACGCCAGTCCACGGCCCAGGACATAGCGGTGAATCATTAGCAGTACCCCTTAGAATATCAGGTTAACCGATTAGTGCGGATAAATTAGACCGTTCCCGCCGGGCAGCCGGCAGCGGTTTGCCCGGTGCGCCCCTACATTTACCAGTAAGTAAAGGCAAGATATGTGCCAGAAAGGCGAGCCGACCCGGTTCCTCAACTCGCCCGGCGCGGAAACGGCAGACGGGAATAACGCCGGAAGCGCGGTTCGCAGAACCACGTCCACGGCACAGTAATTATAGCATCTGCATTACCCAAGAGGAATGACCCGATAGTCCTATAAATCCTGACTAATTGGTAAGGACTAATGGCCCTCTACGCTGATTCTGATGGGCGGCAGGCCGGTTTGCAACCGGTCGCTACCCCGCACAATGGCCGTGGCCGCTTGCGAGTCGATTGCCCCGCGCCGCTATGATCCCGGAACATGCGCCGCGATGTCGTCAAGCAGCCGGGCACAGGTGGCGAGATCCCGGCTCCAGAGTGCTGCGCCCGCCTGGGCAAACTCGCGTTCGAGCGCCACATTGGCCGGAGCGGACGCCGGGTGGCTGAACATGCCGACCAGGGTCGGCCCCCACTGCGAGGGCGGCTGGCCGGGCAGCACGCGGGCGTCCGGGTCGAGGGTCGCCTCGTAACGGCGCACCAGATCGTAGTAGCGTACCCGCAAGCGCACAGCCTCGCTGTCCGCCGCCGTATGGGGCTGCGTCGCCAGCCAGGCCCGCCAGGCTTGTTCGAGTCCGGCGAGATCTTGCCCGTAGATCGGCAGCGGGTTGTCGGGTTGGTCGAGGTACTGCTTGAACTTCGGCAGCCCCCAGCGCTCCACCAGGAACTGCACAAACGCGCCGCCTTCCAGGTAGGCGATCTCGTGCCGGGCATTGTCGAAGTCGCGCTGGAGTTCGGGCAGCGGCAAGTAGAGCGCTGCGTTCTCGCCAATGAGCGTGGCGGCCAGCGGCGCCAGCGCCTCCGGCTGATAGTGGCCGCCCGCCGTCCAGACGGCGACGCCCTCGCCCAGCAGGCCGCCCTTGTGGCGGTCGCTGCCCAGGAACTGCTCGACCAGCGCATGGGCCGTCTCATGGCGCAGCACCGTCTCCAGGTCGGTGGACATATAATCGCGGTCGGGCGGCGGGTAGGACAGCAGCAACTCGTTATGGCTGTACGAGGCGCCGCCCTGATAATAGATGCGGTTGACGAAATAGATCCGGATGCGCACCGTCTCGGTCGTTTGCAGGCGGGTCGTGGCAGCGGTCATCGCCTCTTCGGCCAGCTTCGCCAGCATATCGATGTCGCGCGCCGCGGGGCTGTCGGGCAGGTAATAGATGTCGTAATGCGCCGTGGCCTTGTGCAGCCAGGCGTCGGGCGCCGGGGTTTCGACGGGCAGCGGCGTCTCGGTCGGCGGCGCGGCGGGCGTACCGGTGGGCGACGGCGTGGTCGTCGCCGAAGGGGTCGCGGTGGGCGGGAGCGGCGTGCCGGTGGACCGCGCCGTCGGGGTGGCGCTCGGTAGCGGCGTCAGGGTGGCCGTGGGCGATAGGGGGCGAGTATTGGCCGCTCCCAGGTCGCCGGTCAGCAGCGCGACCAGCGCCAGGAGCAAGATAAACGCGGCTGCCGTCACCAGCAGCCGCGGGCGATGTGCGTTATTCATAACGATGTTAGACAGTTAGCTGCCCGCCCTGCGCTTAAGGGCGGGCGGCTA
>JAICKM010000116.1 GCA_025927935.1 Chloroflexia bacterium
GTATGGATCGGGCGTGCCGGCTTGCAGCAGGCTGGTGGCGGCCACATTCGCCCCGATCACCACCACGGTCATCAGGCAAATCAGGACCGCCGCACTTTCCAGCCGGGTCTGGTTGTAGATCACCAGCATGAACCCGCCGACGATCAACGTGCCCCAGCCGACGATGTAGCGCGGCGCGACGCGGTTGCCGAGCCAGCCGATCAGCATGCCGCCGACCAGGCCGCCAACCGCCCCGATGGTGGAGAGGAAGCCGCGGGCTTCGGCCCCCGCGTGGAGTTGCACCTGCACGAAGGGCACGAACAGCGGATCGATCAGCGTGCCGCCCAGGCTGGTCACGTTCATGACGATGAACAGCGCGGCCAGCAGGCGCGTGCGGCGCACCAGTTGCAACCCTTCCCACCATTCGCGGCCCAGCGCGCGCCAGGACGTCCAGATGGTGCCCGCGACATCGGCGGGCGGCGCGGCGGCGGGCCGGGCGGGAACCGCGATGCGCAGCACCAGCAGGGCGGCCAGCAAGAAGGACGCGCTGTCGACAAACACCACGCTCGACAAGCCAAACACGCCCAGCAGCACCCCGCCCGCCGCGGGACCGATCAGGCGGGCAATCGTGTTGCCCAACCCCGTCAGCGCGTTGGCCGGTAGTAACTGGCTTTCCGCGACCAGGTTGGGGATCAAGGCGCCTTCGGCGGGCATCGTGAACATCGCCAGCGTCATCTGGATAAAGGTGACGAGGAAGACCAGCCACAACCAGCCGGTGGGCTGGATCAGCAGCAGGGTTAGCATCACGGCGCTCTGGATCAGGTTCGTGACTACCAGAATCCGTTTGCGATCCCAGCGGTCCACGAAGACACCCGCCACCGACGAGAACAGGAACGTGGGCAGATAGGAGGCGCCGAACATCCCGGCCATCGCCAGGGTGGAGCCGGTTTGCTCGTAGACGTAGAACGGCAAAGCCGTCATCAAGGCCCGGTCGCCGATCAGCGAAATCAGCGAGCTAACCCACAACAGGGCAAAGTTACGCTGCCGTAACGTGGAGAGCATTAGCGGTCCTCCTCTGCTGCCGCCGCCCCTTCGACGCGCAAGAGGCGGAAGGGATCGCGGGCCACGACGACGCTCAGCCTGGCGGCGGTGGTCACACTTTGGAAGCGGACCACCAGCGCCGCCTGCCCGCCCGCGTCCACTTCATACGGGGGCAGGGTGCGGATCCGCTCGTGCTGATGCCAGAAGCGCTGCACCGGCGGCAACGCCTCCACCAGTCCGGTAAAGGACACCGACACGGCTTCCCCGCACGCCGGGCAGACCGCCAGCATCCGGTAGGCGGCGGAGCCGCTCATGGCCCTGAAGGGATGCGGCTCGATATGCAAGGACACCGGCTGCCCGCAGTTGGTGCAGGGGACCCAGCCCGCCGCCAGGCCCTGCGTGAAATAGTCATAGACCCACCCGGCCACCCGGTTCAGGACCGCGCGGGGCCGGGAGAGACTCCCGATCAACCGCTCAAAGTGCGTATTCGCCAGGCGAAATTCGGACCGCGTCATGGCCGGGTCGGGGTCACAGCCCGGACAGCGAAATACAATGCTGGCCGGCGGGACCGGGAATTGAGCGACCAGGCGGTGTTGCCCGCAGGCGGGGCACCAGATCCGGGTCGCTTCCCAGCCGCCGTGCGCGTCGGCATCCACGCCGTAAGCGGTGAGCTGATCGCGGAAGGTGGTGGTGAGCAGGCGGCGCAGCGCCCCTTTGCCGCGCTGGAGCCGCGCTTCGACGGCGCCTTCGCTCACGCCCAGGCGGGCGGCGAGCGCGGCCTGGGGCAAGTCCTCCAGATAGCGGCCCACCAGCACCGCGCGGGTCGCGGGCGGCAGCAGAGCCAGGGCCTGCTCCAGCAGCGCCGCGAGGTCGCTGCGCTCGATCTCGGCCAGCGGGTCAGCGCTATCAACCAGCGCACTGCCGCCCGGCACGTCCAGCGGCTCGTCGCCGCCGGCCAGGCGGACCTGGCGGGCGGTCTCGCGCCCGTGGCTGCGCAGCCAGCGCAGGCAGATATTGCGGGCCACGCCCAGCAGCCACGGCCCGCGCAGGTCCGGCGTGTAGAGCCGCGGCGCGTGCTGCCAGGCTTCCAGCAGCGTTTGCTGCACGAGATCTTCGGCGCTATGCACATCCCCGGTGACGCGGGCGCAGTAGCGCAGCAACCGCGCCCGCTCTTCCGGCGTGATTTGGTCCAGGCCCGGCCCGTAACTGATAGAAAGATTCGCCATTGCAACTCCCGACTAGATTGGTGAGCAGGTTCAGAATTGCTAGAGAAATCTGCTTGCTATTAATATACCGCTCCGGCGGCGCGGAATCCTACGCGGTTTTTCGGGTAAGCGCATGACCCGGCGCGGGCCGCTTGCCCGTTGTCCTTGTCTAGTGCAGGTTCTAGCGAGGTTTTGTGAAATGAAGTGGGATGTGGTAGATTGGGCTATGCGATCACCTGTCTATGTCCGTCCGTTGACGGATGCTGAAGTCACCGCCTTACAGCACGGCTTACGCGCCGTGGACTCCTTTACCGTCCGCCGTTGCCAAATCCTGCTCGCCTCCGCACGCGCCGAGCGCGCACCCGATATTGCCCATGCTCTCAGTTGTGGCGACCAAACCGTGCGCAATGCCATTCGGGAATTTAATGCCGAGGGGCTGGCCTCGCTGCAGCGCGAGTCCTCGCGCCCCAAAACCGTCGTGCCCCTCTTTGACCAGGCGCGCGCCGAACAACTGCGCGCCCTGCTGCATCGTAGTCCGCGCGATTTTGGGCATCCCACCAGCGTTTGGACCCTGCACCTGGCGGCTCAAACCTGTGCCAGTGAAGGCATTACCCCCTATCGGGTGAGTATCGAAACGATTCGCCAAGCCTTGGCCCTGCTGGATATTAGTTGGCGGCGCGCCAAGCATTGGATCACCTCGCCCGATCCGGCCTATGCCAAAAAAAACACCGCCGCGACCGGTTGATGGAGCTGGCCGCGCGCTATGGCTGGGCGATTGGCTTTATGGATGAGATTTGGTGGAGTCGCTTTGCCCGGCCAGGGATGCACCTGTGGAGTAAGGACCGACCGGTGCGGTTGGTGGAACAAACGCCGCGCAAGCAGGATCCTGATACGCCAGCATTAGCCTGCTATGGACTGTGGTGGGCCAATGCTGGGCAAATGTTGCTGCGCTTTGTGACGGGCCGACCGGTCAGCCATGTGACGACGGCCTTTTTAGACTGGCTGTGTCGGGAATTGGCGCGCCAGCAGCAACGGGTGTTGGTGCTCATCTGGGACAATGCCAGTTGGCACGTGAGTGCCGAGGTCCGACAATGGATCGCCGCGCACAACGCGACGGCGAAACGAACGGGCCAGGGGGTGCGGATTGTGGTGGCGGGGTTGCCGACGAAAAGTCCCTGGTTAAATACCATCGAAGCCAAATGGCAGCATGGCAAGCAAGCGATTGTAGAAGCGACGCGGGTTTTGAGCGCGGTGGAGGTGGAGGAGCGGGTCTGCGCCTACTTTGGGGCGCCGCAGCACCCGCGACTGGTGCAACAGGTGCCGGCGACGAAGCCGGCCCGGCGGGCCAGAACGCGGGACCGCAGCGCGACGCCCCTGCCACAGCAGACCGCTCAGCCGGAGCAAACCCAACAGGTCGCTTGAACACGCACTAGGGAGCGCAGCGAAGAGTCTCGTGGCGGGCGGCTAGGAGCCGGAGATTCTGAGCGCGGCGAAGAATGACAGATCGCCTGTGACGGCGCCGCGCCGGGCCAAACGGCCCCTATACAGGTGCCGGTATTCCTGTAGTTTACGACGCCTATAGGCAGATTCGACCGCCTCTGGTATAATAACTGCGGCTCCGCCCCCATCCTGCCGGGGCCGTGCGCCGGATTGCTCCTGCCGGGTTGGGCAGGTTCTCCTCATCCACCCTCATACTATGTTAGAAGGATTGTCCATGCGATACACGGGGCAGCAGCTACGAACTTCCGCATGGGCGCGCTGGGGCGCGCTCGCTTTCTTGCTCCTGGGCCTCCTGGCCGGGCCGGGGTTGGCCGGACATGCCGCGCCGCCGCCCGCGCGGGCCGCCGTCGCCGGGAGCGCCGCCGATTGGGTGCCGGGCCGTGTGCTGGTGAAGGCGCGCGCCGGCAGCGGGGTGTCCTCGCTCGGCCCGGTGCTGGCCCGGTTGGGCTTGGCGGCGCCCGGCCCGGCGACGGGCAGCCTCCTCGCCCTCCAGGGCGGGGCCAATCTCGACGTTGCGGCGACCGTGCGCGCGCTGCGCGCCGACCCCGCCGTCGAATACGCCGAACCCGACTACCGCGTCCACACGCTGCTCGTGCCCAACGACGAGCGCTACGCCGACGAGGAGTGGTGGCTGACGGCGATCCAGGCCCAGGCCGCCTGGGACCTCAGCACCGGCGACCCCAATCTGATCCTGGCGATCCTCGATACGGGCGTGGCGACCGACCACCCGGAGTTCGCGGGGCGTATCCTGCCCGGCCACAACTTCGTCGCCAACAATAACGACCCCTACGACGACAACGGCCACGGCACCCACGTCGCGGGCATCGCCGGCGCGATGGGCAACAACGGCAAGGGCATCGCCGGTATCTCCTGGCAGAGCAAGATCTTGCCGGTCAAGGTGCTGAACGGCGAGGGCCAGGGGTCTACCTATGACTTCGCGCAGGGCATCCGCTGGGCCGTGGACAACGGCGCGCGGGTGATCAACATCAGCGCCGGGGCCGACTTCTCGACCGAGACCGAGCACGACGCCGTGAAGTACGCCCGCGACAAGGGCGTGGTCATCGTGGCCGCCGCGGGCAACACGCCCGACGGCAAGCCGGAGTACCCGGCGGGCTACGACGAGGTGATCGCCGTCAGCGCCAGCAGCCGCCGCGACAGCGTGGCCGGCTTCTCGTCCTACGGCGACTATGTGGACGTGGCCGCGCCCGGCATCAACATCCTGAGCACCTGGGTGGACCACCACAAGCCCGGCTACCAGAGCGAGAGCGGTACCTCGATGGCGAGTCCGGTGGTGGCCGGGGCGGCGGCGCTGATCCTGGCTCGCAACCCGGCGCTGACCCCGGAGCAGGTGCAACTGCTGTTGCAGCAGACAGCGGACGACATCGGCGACCCCGGCTTTGACCAGAAGTCGGGCTGGGGGCGCGTCAACCTGTTCCGCGCGCTGCAACAGGCCCCGGCGGGGCCGCGGCCCGGCTCCACTCTGCCGCCCACGCGCACCCCGCCCGGCGCCGCCGGGTCGCGCATCCAGGGCACCGTCGCGGGCGTGGACCCCGCGCTGGTGGATGTGCTGCTGCTGCCGCAGAACGGCGCGCCCGCCCGCGACATCCAGCCGGACGCCGCCGGGCTGTTCGTCTTCAACACCCTGCCCGCGGGCAAGTACACCGTGCAACTGGCGCTCAAGACCGGCGGTTTCGACTTCCCCGCGCCGCAGAGCGTCGAACTGACCGGGCGCAACGACCAGACCATGCAGGTCAACTTCACCCTGGTGGCCCGCCGCCCCGCCGCGTTCGAGAACGTGCCCGCCCCGGCCCCCGCGCCCGACCTGGTCTACTTCCCGCCCGTGCAACACACGCTGCGCGGGCCGTTCCTCCAGTATTGGAACACCCACGGCGGCTTGCCCATTTTCGGCTATCCGATTAGCGAGGAGTTCCAGGAGACGAGCGCCACGGACGGCAAGCCGTACACGGTGCAATATTTCCAGCGCAACCGCTTCGAATATCACCCGGAGTTCGCGGGCACGCCCAACGAAGTGCTGCTGGGCCTGCTCGGCGTGGAGCGCAGCAAGGATCGCAACTTCCTGCCCGGCACGCCCGCCCCGGTGGATGCCAGCCATGTCTGGTTCCCGCCCGTGCAGCACAACCTCAGCGGGCCGTTCCTCCAGTATTGGAACACCCACGGCGGCCTGGCCGTCTTCGGCTACCCGATCAGCGAGGAGTTCCAGGAGGTCAGCGCGACCGACGGCAAGACCTACATGGTGCAGTATTTCCAGCGCAACCGCTTCGAGTACCATCCCGAAAACGCGGGCACGCCCAGCGAAGTGCTGCTGGGCCTGCTCGGCGTCGACACGGTGCGGGCCAGGGGCTGGATGCCCTGAGCCGCGCCGCCCATTTGCTTGGGAAAGGGGGCCTTTCGCCTACAGGTTGATTCGGTTAGTTGCTTGACGACGTTGTAGATGAACACCGAGGCGTCAATGCGGACGCCGTCGTAGCAGAAAGGAACGCTCGTGAACTTTGCATCTCGCGGCCTGCGCGCGCTGGCCGGGCTGGGCCTGCTGCTGGGCTTTGTGGTCCAGGCCGCCCCGGCAGGCGCGCAAGCTAGTTTTACTGACCCGGCCTTCCAGCGCACCTGGGAGCGCACCGATAAGCCCGTGGCCGCCGGCACGGCCAATCGCTCCTGGTACTGGGGGCCAAGCCCCGGCTTCTCGACCATGGAACCCAATAAGTCCTCGCCGGGCGGTATGCGCCTGGTGCAGTACTTCGACAAGAGCCGCATGGAGATCAACAATCCCGGCGGCAACAAGAACGACGCCTTCTATGTGACCAACGGCCTGCTGGCGACCGAACTGATGACCGGCCGCATGCAGGTGGGCGACACCGACTTCGAGCAGCGCTGCGCCGCCGATATTCCGCTGGCCTCGGACACCGACGACGCCAACGCGCCCACGTATGCCACCTTCGGCAAGCTGATGGCCCAACCCAAGAGCAACCAGGTGGGCCAGAAGGCGACCGCCGTAGTCGATAAGGCGGGCAACCTGACCGCCGACGCGAGCAAGGTTGCCGTGCCCAATACCGATCTGGTCTATTTCGAGCCGATCACCGGGCGCAACATCCCCAAGGTCTTCTGGGACTTCCTGAACGCCAGCGGCCCGATCTACGTCAACGGCCAGATGACCACCGGCCCGCTCAACCAGCCCTGGTTCTTCGCCAGCGGCCTGCCCGTGACCGAGGCGTATTGGGCCAAGGTCAAGATCGCCGGGCAGCCCGCCGACGTGCTGATCCAGGCGTTCGAGCGCCGCGTGCTGACCTACATCCCGGCCTACAAAGCCCCGTTTGATGTGCAGATGGGCAACGTGGGCCAGCACTACTATGATTGGCGCTATAAAGGCGTGGGCTGCGCGCCCGCCCAGCCTACCCCGCCCGCGGGCACAACGCCGACCCCGGCGCCCGCCGCGTCCTGCGCCCAGGGGATGCCCGCCAACAGCGCCGGGACGATCACGCCCGCCTGCGGGCCGGTCGGCACCCTCTTCCAGATCCACATCACCGGCTTCACGCCCGGCGAGAAGATCAGCTTCTGGCTGACGGCGCCGACCGGCCAGGTGCTGGGCACGCCCAGCCCGCTCGACGCGGGGCATCACCCCGGCGCGCTCGACGATGTGTTCGATAGCTCGGTGCTGCCGCTGCTGCTGCCCAAACCGGACGGCCTATGGGCGATCACCTACCAGGGCGAGCAATCGGCCCACCAGTCGGTCGTCTGGTTCAAGATCGTGCCGGCCTCCGCAGTGCCGCCGACCGCCACGCCGGTGCCGGGCACCACGCCCGCGCCCCGGGCGGACTGCGACCGTAGCGCCAACAAGGACGCGACCGTGTCGCCCACGAGCGGCCCCAAGGGCACCGTCTTCAGCATCACCATCACCGGCTTCCAGCCGAATGAGGATGCCAGCTACTGGCTGACCGACCCGGACGGCGCCGTCTTCGGCACGGAGCAGACGCTGCACCTGCCGTCCAGCGGGAGCGGCACCCTGCAATTCAACAGCGGCGTGCTCTACCCCGGCACCTGGTCGCTGACCGTGCACGGCCTCAAGAGCAACCACGAGTCCATCGCCGTCTTCTGCGTGGGCCAGTAACCCGTTCGCGCGGAGCAGCCCAAGGCCGGACCAACCTCTCCCCCCGCCCCTCCCCGCCGCGGGGAAGGGAGCCGGCGTTCCCCCTTCCCGTGGCGGGAAGGGGGCAGGGGGTTAGGTTGGTCCGCAATGCCTTTGTAGGGACCGGTTTCAAACCGGCCCGGTCGCTGCAACCCTTGCAGGATTGCTACTCCACCTCCACCAGCGGCCCGGCCACCGGCGCGGGCGAGCGGTCAAGCTGCCGGATGGGCGAGCGGATGATCCACGCGGCGGCCAGCACGCCGCCGGCCCCGGCGAGCCAGAACGCGTTTTGCATGCCGATGAGGCCGCCCAGCGCCCCGCCGAGCAGGATGCCGAACGGATGCACCCCGCCCGTGAGGAAGTGCATCCCGGCGTTCATGCGGCCCAGCAGATGATCCGGCGTGATCTGCTGGCGCAGGCTCACGGCGTTGATGAAAAAGACCGTGTCGATACAGTCGCCGATGACCTGCGCGCTCAGCAGCAGTGCCACACCCACGATCAGCGGCGGCCCGGCGGCCAGTGCGGTATTGAAGCTCAGGCCCACTCCCAGCACGACGGTCGCTACCATGGTCGTGCCCCGGCCCAGGCGGCGGGTGATCGGCCCGGTGATCAGCGTGCCCAGCAGCCCGCCGATGCCGCCCCCGGCGATGAGCACGCCCAGCAGCGCCGGGCTAACATGGACCACATTCACAGCGTACAGCGTGTACAGCGCCGCATAGAACCCGCCGAAGAAACTGCCGATGCTCTCGAACCCGGCGATGGCCCGCAAGATCGGCTGCCGGAAGATAAACCGCAGCCCCCCGCCGGCTTCGTGCAGGAAGTTCGCCTGTGGCTGCGGGGGCGCGGGCGGCGGCTCCGGCTTGCGGATGGCGAACACCGTGGCGGCGGAGACCAGGAAGGAGAGGGCGTCGAGGAGGATCGCCATCGGCCCGGTGATGGTTTGCACCAGCACACCCGCCAGGGCCGGGCCGCTGATCTCGGCCAGCGCGCCGCTGGCTTCGAGCTTGCTGTTGCCTTCGACCAGGTGTTCGCGCGACACCAGCCCCGGCAGGAACGACTGGTCGGCCACGTCGAAGAACACGGTCAGCACGCCGGTCAGCGCCGCGACGACGTACAACTGCTCGATGGTCAGCCGGCCCAACACAAACGCCAGCGGGATCGACAGCAACAGGGCGGCGCGGCCCAGGTCGGCGGCGATGAGGATGGGGCGACGGCGGCGGCGGTCCACCCACACCCCCGCCAGCAACCCGACGAGCAGCACCGGGGCGGCGCCCATGGCGGCCAGGATACCCATCTGCGCGGGGGTCGCCCCCAGCATGAGCGCGGCGATCAGCGGCAGCCCCGTGCGCGTGATCCGCGAGCCGACCTCGGAAATGGTGCGGCCCAGCCACAGGTTCACAAAGTCCCGCTGCTGCCACAGCCCCTGCGGGCGCCATCGCATGGTTAGGTCCTCCTCAGCCTCAGTCGCCCCGCCGCCGGCCCCACCGGGCGCGTATCGGGCCAATCGTAGCACGGCCCCCGGCGCCTGTCGTCCTGCCGCGGGCGTATCTTGCCCGCGCCATCCGATGTAGGGGCGCGAATCGCCGGGAGACCGGATTGCACCGCAGAGGCGCCGAGGACGCAGAGATTATGAGTGCGATTGCGAGATGGGTTTATGTGCCCGCGGGTAAAGCGCGATCTGACCGAGGACGCCGGTATAGAGGACCTCAAAAATAACACTAATTCTAACAATCTCTGCGTCCTCGGCGCCTCTGCGGTGCATATGAACGACGCTCGTGCCCCTTGACGGGGCGGGTAATCGGTGCTACTGTCTGTTCCATAGGGCGGATCGCGCCGCCCGAAAGGAGCAACCCGATGGACCGGCACGCGCTTTGGCTGCGGCTGTTACCGTACCTTCTCACGGTGTTGTTCGGCGTCCCCCTGGGCTATGTGAACCTGCACACCGACGACACCCAGTTTGTGGCCCTGCCGCTGCTGGCCGCCTGCTGCCTGCTCGGCTTCCTCAGCCCGCGCCACGCCTGGCGCTGGGCGCTGCTGACCGGGGCCTGGGTGCCGCTGTCGCAAGTGTGGCTGTGGGTTGCGCCCATGCGGGTGCCCTACACCGACAACAACATCGCCGGGGCGATCATCGGCGCGCTGGTGTTCAGCCTGGCCGGGGCCTACCTGGGCGTGCTCGGTCGCTGGATGGTCCGCCAGATCACCGAGGCGTCGGATACGGGACGGTAGCGCGATCGCGTTTGCGTTACGGCTGGATCTTTCCTACTTACAGCACCCGGTAGAGGATCTGCGTCGTCGCGGCGGCAGCGGTGCCGTAGACGAAGTGGGCGCCGAGGGCGTAGGCGTGGCTTTCGAGCGGCTGCGTCGTCGGGCCGGCGGCCAGGCCGAGCAGGGGCACGGCCAGCTCGCTGCCGAAGAGCCAGAGGCCCGTGCCGTAGCCCAGGCCGCCCGGCACGTCGGGCACGTCCGCCGCGCCGCCGCGCATGGCCCCGTAGAGGCCGCCGACCAGCAAGCCATAGCCCCAGTGGACCAGCGTGCTGAGCGTCATCTTGGTCTCTTTCTTTGGCTCCTTGCCGGTGGCGGCTTCGTCCACGATGCGCGCTACCGCCGCCGTCGAGGACTCGCCCTCTTTATGATGCGGCCCGGCCACGGCGATGTCGTCGAGGGCGTGCGGGCCCGACTCGTTCTTCTCCTTACGCGGGTCCTGGCCGGTCAGCGCCGTGACGGCCTGCCAGTAGTAGCCCATGGCGAGCACGCCCACGGCGCCGCCCGCGACGCCCAGCACAAAGCCCTTCCACCGGTTGGGATCATCGGTTTTGCCCATTGTGTTCGGCTCCTTTTGTTCGCACGAGACGAGACTCTTCGCTGTGCTCAGCATGACAAGCCCAGCCATGTGCCGGCGCGCTGAGACTCTTCGCTGTGCTCAGAGTGACAAGTTCGCATTGTCATGCTGAACGCAGTGAAGCATCTCGTCTCCTTGGGTCCGCGCCGAGACTCTGGGCGCAGCGAAGAGTGACAAGGCCCGCGCGGCGCGGCCTACGGCAGCGGGCCATAGCGGGCCTGGTAGCTCTGCACGCCGAGCAGGCCCAGCAGCACTTCGTTGTCCGTGCCCCGGTTCTCCGGGTGATACTCCAGGCGGTTGCGCTCGAAGTATTGCACCTGGTAGGACTTGCCGTCGGTCGGGCTGACCTCGGTGAACACCTCGCTCAACGGGTAGCCGAACACCGGCACGCCGCCGTTGCGCCGCCAGTAGTCGGCCAGCGGCCCGCTCAGGTTGTGGTGTGTCTCGGTGACGAACTGCGCTCCCGGCTGCGGCGTGGCCGGTTGGAAGGCTGGGTCGCTGCGCCCGGCGACCAGATCGGCGCCCAGGCGGCCCAGCAGCACCTCGTAGGGCGAGCCGCGGTTCTCCGGGTGGTATTCGAGCCGGGCGCGCTGCGTGTATTGCACCGTGTAGGTCTTGCCGTCGGCCAGCTTTTCGGTCATCGGGTCGCCGATGGGGAAGCCGTAGCGGGCCAGCCCGCCATTCCAGAACCAGAATTGCAAGAAGGCGCCGTTGAGCGCGTGGTTCGTCTCCGGGAAGCGGCGGGCGAAGCCGGGCAGCGGCGCGGCCATGACCGGCTGCGGCTTGCCGGGCGCGGCGGGCGGCGCGACGGCGGGCGGGATCGCGGCGGGCGGCGGCCCTGTGTAGACCACCTGGAAGATGCGCCCCTCGCGGTCGTCCGACACCATCAGCGAGCCGTCATACGGGTTGATCGCCAGGCCCATCCAGCGGTTGTTGGTGCCGCCCATAAACAGTTCCGGCCCGCCGGAGGGCCTGCCGTCCGTGAAGGGGATGAAGTAGACGCCGCGTTGCTCCGGGTACTGGATGCTGTGGTAGCTGACGAACAACCCGCCCCAGTAGCGCGCCGGGAACGTGCCCCCGGTGTAGAAGGCCATGCCGAGCGCGCCGGCGTGGGGCGCCAGGAGCACGGCGGGCGCGCGGGTCTGGCTGCAATCGTAGGCCGCCGCGCCCGCGTAGTGGACCTGGTTATCGATGCAGAAGGGCCAGCCGTAGTCGCCGCCGACCACGATCTGATCCAGTTCGTCGTGCGGCTGGTTGCGGCCCTGGTCGTCGGAGCCGTTGTCGTCGGCCCAGAGCGCGCCGCCCACGGCGTCCCAGGCCAGGCCCACGGCGTTGCGGATCCCGGAGGCCACTTTTTGTTCGCCGCTACCGCCGGGGTTGTAGCGCCAGATGCCCGCGTTGGGATCGGCGCGGGTGGGGTCGTCGTCAAACGAGCCTTTCGATAGGTAGAGCAGCCCGTCCGGGCCATAAAGCACGGTCTTGGTCTTGTGCCGCCCGCTGGTCACGTTCGACAGGTTGCCCACCAACAGCTTCGACGTGGCGAACGACAGATCGCCGCGTGTGTCGGTGTAGACGCGCACCTGGTCGAGCGCGCCGGTGGCAAAGACGGTGCCGAAGCCCGCGGGCCGGAAGGTGACGTTGTTGGGCGAGTAGAGGCCGGTCACCACCGGGATGGCTCGGTCGGCTTGCCCGTTGTGGTCGCGGTCGGGCAGGGCGGTGATGGCGCTGTCGCGGCCCTCCAGTTGCCCGGCATAGAGGTCGCCTGCCGGGCTGTAGGTGAGGAAGCGCACGGTCGGCACGCCCGCGGCGAAGACGCGCAGCGCAAAGCCGGGCGGCAGTTGCAC
>JAICKM010001035.1 GCA_025927935.1 Chloroflexia bacterium
GCCTACCTGCGCGACATGAGCCTGCTGGGCGAGGCGATTGAGCGCGTCTGCCGGCCCCGCCGGGTAAACTACTCGATCCTGGGCAACACCGACGCCTTCCTGCATGCCCACGTGTTCCCGCGCTACGACTGGGAGCCGCCGCAGTACCTGGGCAACAGCCCCTTCCGCTACCCGCCGGAGAAGTGGACTTCGCCGGAGTATCACTTCTCTGAGGATCAACACGGCGAGTTGAAAGCCCAACTGACCGCGCAGTTGCGCGACCTCATGGCCCAGGCGGGACTAACCATGGGTTGAGAAGGCACGCCCTGACTGCCGCGACGGGCTGGCTTGCAACCGGCGGCATCACGGCCAGCGCCCGCCGGCGGCCAGGTCGCCCAGAGTGTAGTAGAGCGTGAGGGCGGATTCGGCGCGGGTGGCCGGGGCGTCGGGCCGGTAGCTGCCGTTGCGGCTGTCCTGCACCACGCCGTGGCGGTAGGCCGTCTCGATGTACGGGTAGGCCCAGTAGGTCAGCGGCACGTCGGCGAAGGGGCTTTCCGCGCTCTGCTGGAGCGGCCACCCGGCGGCCAGGGCCAGCACCTTGGCGATCTGCGCGCGGGTCACATTATCGCCGGGCCGGAACACGCCGCCCGCGTAGCCGGTGATTACCTTATGATCGACCGCCGTTGCGATATAGCCCGCGGCCCAATGATCCGTGGGCACGTCGGCGAAGCGGGCGGACGCCGGCTGGGACACCGGCCAGCGCAGTGCCGTGACCAGCATCTTCATGAACTGGGCGCGCGAGACCGGCTCTTCGGGCCGGAAAGTGCCGTCGTCATAGCCGCTGATCACCTGGAGTCCGGTCAGGTATTCGATGGCGTCGAAGGCCGGAGAGCCGGGGGGCACGTCGCGGAAGCGCCCGCCCACATGGACGACCACGCCCGTGCGCGCCGCCTTGCCTGACACACTCAGCGCGTCGGCGATGATCGGCACGTCGCCGTTCGCCAGGGTCAGCGTGGCGGTAAAGGCGCCGTCCGGGGCCACTGTGGCAGGGAGGCCGTTGACCGTCACCAGGCTGCCAGGATCGGTGGCGCCGGTGACATCCAGCGGGCCGGGCGGCAGGCGGGCGTCGTTTGCCGGGTCACGGATCACGAGCGCGGGCGGGTGGGCGCTGATCGTGGTCCGGGTATCTGGAGCCGCCGGATAAGCCCCCTGGTTGCCGGCCTTGTCGCGGGCGCGGGCGCGGAAGGCATAGGTGACGTTGTCGGTGCCGGTGAACTGCGCTGAGGTCGCCGTGGTGGCGGTCTGCCAATCGACCCAGGCCCCGGCCACGCCCGCCTGATACTGCACGTCATAGGTCGCCAGGCCGGAGCCGCCCGCTTCGTCGCTACCGCTCCAGCGGACCGTGAAGCTCAAGTCGCCCTGGTAGGGCGGCAGCGCCTGGACACGGGCCGTGGGCGGCGTGGTGTCCTGGACGGCCACCGTGACGCGCACGGTCAGCGGCGTGGAGCCGGCGGCGACAAACCAGGTCTTCAGTTCATGGACCATGTCCCAGCGCAGGTCGTAGATGCCGGGCGCGGTGGGTGCGCCGAGTTGCGCCGCCAGGGTCACGGTGCTGCCGTAGGGCACATCCTGTGGAAGGTCGGTGCGTATGTCCGTATAGCCGCCGGGCAGTTGGGTGCCGCCCAGCGTATACCAGTGGTAGCCCAGATGCACCGGGTTCGGCCCGCCGCGCGGCCAGGTGAAGCTACCGCTGTTGCGCACGACGACGGTGGCGTTGACCACGGCGCCCGGCGCGATGGTCTGCGGCGTGACGCTGCTCTGGAACGCCGCGCGATAGGGGGGCAACCCCGTGCCCAGCGCGGCACGAATGGCCGGCAAGAGGGCATAGACATAGCTGCCGGGGCAGGTCTTGGCGTTGAACTCCTGCCCGCA
>JAICKM010000327.1 GCA_025927935.1 Chloroflexia bacterium
CGGCTACATCGAGACGGCGACCGAGCACGGCGCGATTTCGGGCTACGATTGCGGCCCCGGCTGCCGCGAGTTCCGGCCCGCCAACAACGTCACTCGCGGGCAGATCAGCAAGCTGATCGCCGTGGCGCTCGGCTGGACGCTCACCACGCCCACCACGCCGACCTTCCGCGACGTGGATGCAACCAATCCGTTCTATCAAGCCATCGAAACGGTCTACGCCCATGGCGTCATCTCCGGCTACGACTGCGGCCCCGGCTGCCTGGAGTTCCGCCCGGCCAACAACGCCACGCGCGCCCAACTGAGCAAAATGCTCTGGGTCGCGCTCACACATCCGTAAAGGGAATCCAATATCCGGTAGGACGGCGGGCGCGATCAATCGCGCCGCTACGCAGCCTTACCGCTGGAGGCGGCAGGCGCGATCAATTGCCTGGGAGGAGCCAGTGGACGGGTACAACTACGATGAACTCCTCGAACGCGCCCACCGTGGTGCGGCAACAGGCCAGGAGGGACTTTCGGCGGAGGAAGTGGAGGCGTTAGCCCGGCGGCTTGGGCAAACCACGCCGTCATGGGAGCGCTACAGGTTGCTGAAAATCTTCGGCTATATCGGCGATGTGTCCTACCGGCACATCGTCGAGCCGTTTCTCGCCGGGGCGGACCCCGGATCAGCGGAGGGGGCCTTATTCGTACTGTGTCGCCAATGGGGCTTAACAGGTCAGTATATCGAGCCGATTCTTACTTTCATGCGCGGCGTGCCCTGGGACGACGAACTGCGGATGGTCCAGGATCGAGCATTCACCTGTGCAAATGACTATCTGATCGAACACCCGAAACCAAAGCTGCTGCGGGAATTGATCCGCATTGCTGAAGCCGCCGATAGCAACCAGAACGAGCGCGCGAGGGCATATGACGTTCTTGCGAACCTGACGGGCGAATCCTTTGCCGATCCTGTAAGCGTCCTAGATCAAGCGAAAGCGCGTCTCCAGCAGGAAGAAGCAGACTCAGCGCGCACGCTTGAGTAAGAACTATCAGAGGATGCAGATTAGCATAGCCGGAAACCCGGAGCCTAGCTTTGCAGATCGGGATCGGTGCGCTGGGCGCGGTCGAACTGGCGACGGGTGATGAAGAGGATGAAAGCGATGAGCAGGACGGCCATGACGACCAGCGCGCCGAGCTTGATCAGGCCGTTGCCCGGCGGCAGCAACGCCAGCGCACCAAACCCCCCGCAGACGAAATAGAACAGCAGCGCGATCTGCGACTGGCCCATACCCAGGTCGTACAGCCGGTGGTGGAGATGGCCGCGGTCGGCTTGCATGGGCGAGCGCCCGCGCAACACGCGGAAGAGGATCACGTAGGCCACGTCGAGGATGGGTACGCCCATAACCAGGAGCGCCGTCGCCACCTTGGCCCCGCCGATGATCGAGATCACCGCCAGCGCAAAGCCGAGGAACATCGATCCGCTGTCGCCCATGAAGATCTGGGCCGGGTGGAAGTTGTAGCGCAAGAAGCCGAAGATGGCTGCGGCCAGGATCAGCGGCAGGAAGGCGATGGTCGTTTGCGGCGGATCCTGGAGCAAGCTCACGCCAAAGAGGACCAGGCAGGCAATCGCGGAGACCCCGCCGGCCAGACCGTCAAGACCATCCATCCAGTTGACCGCGTTCATCATGCCGACGATCCAGAAAAACGTGAAGGCGACAGCTAACGGCGCAAACTGGAAAAGCTGGATTTGCAGGCTGTCATGCGAGCCGAAGGGGTTCTGCAAGAAGCTGACGATCACGCCGGTAAACCAGCCGTTGGGCACGCCGTTGACCGCGCCGGGCGCGAGGTCCAGGTAGCGCGGGTCGGGCAGCATGACCAGGGCGGCGACGAGGAGTTGCCAGAGCAGTTTGGGGATCGGTTTGATGCCGCGGATGTCGTCGATAAACATGACGGCGGTGATGATCGTCGCGCCGAGGGCGAGCAGCCCGATACGCCAGAGTTCGGGCGGGCCAAAGGGCGGCTCCAACCGTTCCGGCGTGACGCCGGGGACCAGGGTGAGGGCCAGGCCGATCATGAAGGCCAGGTACATCGCCACGCCCCCGATGCGCGGCGTGGGGGTGGTATGGACGCGCCGGTCGGCGGGGAGGTCATACCATCCCCGGCGCAGCGCCAGGCGGCGCATGGCCGGGGTGAGGATGAGCGCGGCCACCAGGACCACGCCCGCCACCAGCAGCATCCCCCAGGTCATGCGCTACCCGGTCCCAAACTGCCGGTCCCCCGCATCGCCCAGACCGGGGACGATATAGCCGATCTCGTTCAGGTGGCTATCCACCGCCGCCACATGGATGGGCACATCGGGGTGCTGCGCGCTCAGGTGGGCGATGCCCTCCGGCGCGGCGATCAGGCCCACATACTTGATGCGGCCCGCGCCCCACTTCTTGAGGATATCCACCGTCGCCGCCGCCGAGCCGCCGGTCGCCAGCATCGGGTCGAGCAACAGGCAGGTATCGACCGAGCTATGGTCGGGCAGCCGGTTGTAATACTCGATGGGTTTGAGCGTCTTCTCGTCGCGGAACAGGCCGATGTGCCAGACCTGGGCATAGGGCAGCAGTTGCAGCACGGCCTCGACCATGCCCAGGCCCGCACGCAGCACCGGCACCAGCCCCACCCGCTCGTTGACCACCCGGCACAGGGTAGTCGCCATCGGCGTCACAACCTCTTCTTCTACCGTGGTCAGATCCTGCGTGGCCTCATAGGTCAGCAGTTGCGTGATCTCTGCCACCACCTCGCGGAATTTTTTCGGCTCGGTGGTCACACTGCGCAGCAGCGCCAGCTTATGCAGGATCAGCGGGTGATTCGAGACATAGACTTGCGACATAAGCCCTCTCGCCTACTCGATGCCAGGCACCGGGAAGCGCAAGCAAAGCGCCCGCACTTCGTCGCTGACCCGCGCCAGCACTTCGGCATCCTCATGGTGCTGGAGCACGTCGGTGATCAACCGGCCGATGGTCGCCATCTCCGGCAGGCCGAAGCCGCGCGTGGTCACAGCGGGGGTGCCGATGCGGATCCCGCTGGCGTAGGCGGGGGGTTGCTTGTCGAACGGGATGGCGTTCTTGTTCACCGTAATACCGACCTGGTCGAGCGCGTGCTCGGCCTGCTTGCCCGTCAACCCCAGCGGCGTCACATCGACCAGCATCAGGTGGTTGTCGGTGCCGCCGGAGACCAGGCGCAAGCCGCCCGCTTCCAGGTGCCCGGCCAGCGCCTGGGCGTTGGCGACGATATGCCCGGCATACGTCTTGAATTCAGGCCGCAACGCCTCGCCAAAGGCGACCGCCTTGGCCGCGATCACATGCATCAGCGGCCCGCCCTGCACGCCGGGGAAGACCGCCTTGTCGATGGCCTTGGCATGCGCGGCCTTGCAGAGGATCAGGCCCCCGCGCGGCCCGCGCAGTGTCTTGTGCGTCGTGCTGGTGACGATGTCGGCATAGGGTACCGGGGACGGATGGAAGCCCGTGGCGACCAACCCGGCGATATGGGCCATATCCACGAACAACAACGCGCCCACGCTGTCGGCGATCTCGCGCAGCCGGGGGAAGTCGAAGATGCGCGGATACGCAGAGGCCCCGGCCACCAGCATTTTGGGCTTCTCTTCCAACACCTGGGCCGCCAGCACATCATAGTCGATCCGCTCGCTGCCCTCGGCCACGCCATACGATGTGGCATGATACAACTGGCCGGAGAAGTTGATCTTGTAGCCGTGGGTCAGGTGGCCGCCGTGGGCCAGGCTCATGCCCAGAATGCTGTCGCCCGGTTGCAGCACCGCCATATAGGCGGCCATGTTGGCCTGCGCGCCGCTATGGGGCTGCACGTTAGCATGATCGGCGCCGAACAGTTCCAGCAGGCGCTCAATCGCCAGGCGCTCGACCACATCCACGTACTCGCAGCCGCCATAATAGCGTTTGCCGGGGTAGCCTTCGGCATACTTGTTGGTCAGCACCGAACCCTGTGCCTCCAGCACAGCCTTGCTGACGTAGTTCTCCGAGGCGATCAGTTCGATTTTCATGCGCTGGCGTTCCTGCTCTTGCTGGATCGCCTCGTAGATCGCCGGGTCGGCTTGCGCCAGAGGGGGATCCTGGCTCGCTGCCTGGCCCTCTCCGGTCAATTTGGTTAGCGTTTGCATACAACTCCTCCTACCGCGGTCGCGCGCCCTGGCGGGGCGAAGAGACGAAAACCCTGAAACAGGGTGGCGTGAACGTCGCCCCCATTATACGCGGCGCCGCCGGTAGCGTCAACGCGGCGCCCGGCTTGGTCCCCCGCACCTCCAGCGAAACAGGGTCGACAGCGTCGATATTTGTGCTATAATACCCGCTGTAGTAGCAGCCCAGCCTGCTACCAGGGCCTGCCACCGGGGTGGCTACCGGCGCATATTCGCTATGCGCGCTAGACGGGAAGTCGCCTACCCGCACACCACGCAGAGGATGCTCATGCCGGCTTTCCATATCGTCCAACTCGAACGCTTTCTACGTGGCAACCAGGGCACGATTACCCAGTTGATCGATCAATGTTACGCAAGGACCGGCGGACATTACACGGTGATGCCGCCGGAGCAGCGCCTGCGCCAGGCCGCCGCCGACACCGAGGAGTTCATCGCCGATCTGTTGCGCGGCAGCGTGGACCGCGACGCCACCCGGCAGGGCCTGGCGACGATTGCCGACTCCATCGCCACCCTGGACGACATCACCCGCATGTCCAGCCTGCTGGAACCCGCGTTTATCACCTTCGTTCAGGACCAGCTCGTGGCCCAACCGGCGCTCACCGAAGACCTGATCCGGCGCACGCGCAACGTCAATGCCAATCTCCGGGCTACCGTGACGGCGCTGCGCATGGAAGTCTTCGCCGATTCGCGACCAAACCGCTCTAAGTTTGCCATCCGCCGGGCCGATTCCTATGCTATAATAGGGAGGACGTTCCCTGGCAAAGTAGCAAAGGGAGGGCAGGATGGCGACCCATACGGATGTTGCGCGGCGCAATCCTCAGGCGTTCCAAAGCGCGATGCGGCATTGGACACCACTCGTGCGGCCGCTGCTGATGGAGATGGGCACCCGGCACTGGGGCCAGACCACCGTCCCCTGGCGAGCATGGCGCATCGTCAGCGAGGACGACTGTTGGGAGCTTAACAACGACTATTGCTGGGTCGAGAACCGGCGCGTCACCGCCTACTGGACCCTGCATCTCGCCGCCGATCACACCGGCACACCCCACCACTTTATCGGCTGCGGCGCTCATGGCCCGCGTTCCACCCCCGGCCTCAGCGAAGCCGATCTGCGCGCCTTGCTCCATGAACTGGACGGGGACGGCCCCGCGCTGATGGAGGAAGATCCCTTCCCCAGCGATCTCGCCGGCTATTCGCCGGATTGGTGAGTGGCGTTATTGGCACAGAGTTGGGGAATCGGCAAGAGGCACCCGTGGGGTGCCCCTTGCTGTGCCGGGCTACTAACCGGCGCGTCTACTGAATATCGTCGGCGTGGCGCGTGCGGAAGATCAGGTTGATCGGCGTACCCTCAAAGCCAAACGCTTCGCGCAACTGGTTTTCCAGGAAGCGCTTATAAGAGAAATGCACGGCTTCGGCATCGTTGACAAAAAAGACGAAGGTTGGCGGGCTTGTCTCGGCCTGCGTGGCATAGAGAAACTTGACCCACTTGCCCGGCTTCGAGGGCGGGGGATGCGCGGTCGTCGCCTCTTTCATCAGCTTGTTCAACTGGGCTGTGGGCACCCGCTTGGTGCGCTCGGCGGCCACGCGCAACGCCTCCGGCAGCACCTTGTTCGTGCGCTGCCCGAATTTGGCGGAAATAAACAGGAACGGCACGTAGGGAATAAAGTTCAGTTCCTGCCGCAACTTGGCGGTGAACTCAGTCAACGTGTGGCTGTCTTTCTCGACCAGGTCCCACTTGTTCACGATCAGGACCATGCTTTTAAACTGCTCCAGCACATACCCGGCGATATGGGTGTCCTGCGCGGTAATGCCCTCGGTGGCATCGATCAGCAACAGCACCACATCGGCGCGCGTGATCGCGCGGAGGGTGCGGATCACGCTATACTTCTCGACGCCCGACTCGATGTGGCCGCGGCGGCGGATACCCGCCGTGTCGATCAGCGTGATCTGGCGCGCATCCTCGCCCTCGCCGTAGGTCAGTTCTGTGTCAATAGCGTCGCGCGTGGTGCCCGGCACATCGCTCACAATCACCCGTTCCTGGCCCAGCAACGCGTTAAGCAGGCGCGACTTGCCTACATTGGGCCGGCCCACCAGGGCGATGCGCGTGACATTCTCGTCCTCTTCTTCCTCGCCGGGCGGCGGGAAAGCGGCCACGATTTCGTCAAGCAGGTCGCCGGTGTTCACGGCATGATGCGCGGAGATAGGCATGGGGTCGCCGAGGCCGAGCTGGTAGAATTCGACGGCGTTCAGGCGGCGCTCTTCGCTCTCGGCCTTGTTCGCGGCCACAATGACCGGCTTGGCCGACTTGCGCAAAACCTCGGAGATTTCCTCATCGGCGCCGGTCAGGCCGCTACGGGCATCGACCATGAACAGCACCACGTCCGCCTCTTCGATAGCGGCCTGGGCCTGCTCGCGGGTGCGCCGCACGATCTCCTCGCTCGATAGCTCGATCTCGCCCGGCAACGTCTCGTCCAGCACCAGGCCGCCGGTATCGATGACGGTAAACTCCACGCCATTCCATTCGGCATCGCCGTACAGGCGGTCGCGGGTAGTCCCCGGCTGGTCCTGGACGATCGCCATCTGCTCACCGACCAGGCGGTTGAACAGCGACGACTTGCCCACATTAGGCCGGCCGACAATTGCAAGGACGGGTTTAGCCATAGCGTTGGTCCTGTTCCACTAAAAGCGACAGATGGGGCTGCGATTACAGCGCCTTATTATACTCGATAGCCCCCCGCCCCGCAACTTTCCCCGGATTGGCTAGCCAAGGGCAACGGAAATATGCTATAATGCAAAGCGCGCAAGCGCAAGGAGCCCATAGCTCAGCGGTAGAGCATCTGACTTTTAATCAGGGGGTCCTGGGTTCGAATCCCAGTGGGCTCACCCCAAAATTAATCTAATAGTAGTATAGTTGAAAGGCCCGGTGAAGATGTTCACCGGGCCTTTTTGTCGAAATGTAGCCAATAATGTAGCCAAACTCAAAAAAGTCTTCGCAGCGCCGCTAGTCGTTCCCCGTCAGCGCCCGATCCATGCTGTTGGCGACCTCTTCTTCGCCTTGCTCATAGACATGCCCGTAGAGGTTCATGGTTAGGCTGATCTGGCTGTGACCTAACGCTTCCATGACGGCGCGCGGATGGACGCCCTGAGAAATGAGCAGGCTGGCCGCGCTATGCCGTAAATCATGGAGCCGAATATGGCCTAATCCGGCCCGTTCCAGCGCCTTTTGGAACCGGCGATTGATGTTGCGTGGGTCAAGAGGAGTGCCGACAGTGCTCGCGAACACCAACCCGCTGTCCTGCCAGCGGTCGCCGGCCAGCAAGCGATCCTCTAGCTGACGAACTTTATGCGCCTTGAGTGCTGCCATCGTGAGGCCCGGCAG
>JAICKM010000724.1 GCA_025927935.1 Chloroflexia bacterium
GGTGGAGGCGGCGGGAGTCGAACCCGCGTCCGAAACTACGTTCAGCAAAGAGCATTCATGCTTTTCCCGGTTCATTTTGTCTCGTCCCCGGCGTTTAGAACGGGCGAAGATACGACGGCGACCAGCCTGATTGGTCTCGCCGGGCCCCCGCAGGCGGAGAGGGACAGGCCAGCCTACTGTGCGACGGTCGGTACGAGCCCGTAGGCGAAACCCGAGCGACCGGCTACTTAATTAATTAAGCAGCGAGTGCGAATTGAGGTTCGGCACTTATGGTTTTGTGAGCGATTACGGGTGTTCACACCCCGGCATGCCTCTTTGCCGCAAGCAATCCCGTCGAAGCCGTGACGCCCCCATGTGTGGACTGGCCAGACCTTGCTGTGGCACTCAAAGAACTACATTCAGTATACGCCTGATAGTGCAGGGAAGAGCCGGATCCGCTCCCCCGGGTGCAAGCCGCGGGACGTCAATGCTGCAGGGTCAGCGCGATCTCGTGGGTAGGAATGGCGCCTTCGCGGAGGATCATCCAGTGGTTGCCTCCGCCGGAGAGGTCGACGATGGTGGTGGGGAGGTTGCGGGGCGTCGGGCCGCCGTCGACGATCAGCGGAATCTGTTCCGCGAGCTGGGCTCGGACATAGTGAGCGTCGGTACACTCCGGCATCCCGCGCAGGTTTGCCGAGGTCGCCGTTATGGGCAGCGCCAGCTTTTCGATTACGGCGCGGGCAATCAGGGAATCCGGCACGCGGATTGCGACATTGCCGGTGTTGGCGGTGACCCGCAGCGGAAGACGGGCGCCGGCTTTGACCACTACGGTCAGCGGTCCCGGCCAGAAGCGTTCCGCCAGTCGGTCGAAGGCGCTGTCCAGGTCGCGTGCGAGGTTCCAGGCCTGGGCTGTCTCGGAGATCAGCAGCGACAGCGGCTTATGCCGGGCGCGGGTCTTGATCTCATAGATTCGGTCCACGGCCCGAAGATTAACCGGGTCCACGGCCAGTCCGTAAAAAGTATCGGTGGGAAGCGCGGCAACATTGCCCTGGGAAAGACTCTCGACGACACGGTCGATGCGTTCGGGTTCAGGCTCGGTCGGGTGGATACGGAGGATTTCGGCCGTCAAATGCGTCTCCTGGGGTGGATACGCGGAGGCGTCATAGGCCCCTGCATAAAACAAGAATACCCTTTGGCGGCAGCTCGGCTAGGATGGACGCTGACGTTGCGGACATGCGGCCCGCATACTGGGTTCGCACCGAGTCGCCGGATCCCCGGCGGTCGGTATGTGAACTCGGCAGATAAGATTTGAATTGGAATGAATGCTCGGCGGAGGAAGTCCGGAATGCGGGTGTTTGCTCGTCGACTGCTTGCGTTGGGTCTTCTGATTGCCCTCGGTTGGTTTGGCTGGCTTTATTACCAGATTCATCGGGTAGCCGAGCAGGACGAAGTGCGCCCCAGCGACGCGATCGCGGTGTTTGGGGCGGCCCAGTACTCTGGACGGCCCTCGCCGGTGCTGCATGCCCGTCTCGATCACGCGATAGACCTGTTCCATGAGCAGGTGGCCCCGCTTATTGTGACTCTGGGAGGCGGCGGAATTGAGGATAGCGGGCATACGGAAGGCGCCGTCGGCAGGGATTATCTGCTGCAGCGCGGCATTCCGTACGATCGCATCATCGCGGAAACCGAGTCCGTCAATACGGAACAGCAGGTCAGGAGCCTGGCTTTCATTGCGCATCAGCGGCACCTGAACACGATGGTCGTAGTCAGCGATGGCACGCATCTTTTTCGCATCCGCAAGCTTTGCGAGGATGCCGGACTTATTGTCTATACGTCTCCTCGGCCTCCGCTCGGTCATATCGACGATGTCGACCTGACCATGCGGTACGTGCATGAGATGTTGAGCTATACGGCGATGCGCCTGCACCTGAAGCTGGACTGGATGCGGGAGTAAGCAAGCCGCTCAGCCAAACGTCCCGGCTTGCAGCAGATACGCCAAAACCGCCGAAAACAGCGTGGAGGCAAAATTCACCATATCGTTGCCGATCCAACCGGCGCGCTCGAGGGTGGCACCCAGCAGGGAATCGAAAAACAGTCCGGCTGTAGCGGCAAGCACGATGTCACTGATGCCTGGGAACCGGATGCCCATTGTCAAGGCGGCGACTAATGCAATTATTGCCGCTCCGCCGACACCGGCCAGTGTGCCGGCGGCGCTGATCGCGCCATCTGTTCCTGGCGTTACGCGTCGCCAGTGAAGCACCAGGAAGGGCCTCCCGCCGACGGCCTGGCCGATTTCGGAAGAAAGGGTATCGGCGGTTGCTTCCGCGAGGGCCGAAAGCATGGGGATCTGCAGGGCCGGGACGATAGTTATGGCGGCTACTGACCGGGGGACTCCATGGAAGATCCAGCAGTACTGGGCGGCGGCAACCGCAGCCACACCCAGGTTTGCAATCACCTGGGCCGCGTTGCGGCCCTGCTTCTCTTCGTGGCTGGACACGGAGGTCCTCTTCCTGTCCCGACGAAAACGTGTGGCTGCATGGGTAAGTAGGAATAGAAGGATGAGGGGCGTGAGTCCGGAGGACAAGACAGAGCCGCTTCCGCGGCGCCCACTCAGGATGGTGATGTCAAAGCAGATTAGAACACCACAGGCTGCCGCGCCCGGGGTTGCAGCGCGAAGCCGCCATGCCGCAAGGCCGAACAGGGTGCTGAGGGCGCATGCGGAAATGAGGAAAGTGTGGGCCGCATACCCGGCGGAACTCGCATACCCCAGAGCTCTCCAGCCGACCCAGCAGAGCAGCGGCACCCCGGCGAGTACCAGGAGACGAGACTGGAAGCGGTCCCGCGAGGCGGGAGTCGCTTTGCTGCCTTCCAGAACCGCGGGCCTTCTATCTGGAGTCTTCATCGAGCGAAACTTGCGAAAGTATTGGCAGCAGATGTGTTCCGCCGGGGCTCTATTGGATGCACGTGAGTTCGGTGATTTACAATCAAGCCTTGAGCATAGCCAACAGGCGCGGCATTGTGGGAGAAGTTTTGCGTTTAGGACGAGAGCAGTCGGCAGGCAGAGTGACACGAATTCGCAGCCACAAATGGATGGGCCGTCTGGCTGCAGCCGCGGTGACAGCAGGGGTGGCAGCCTTGGCCGGATGCGGCAACACCTACAGGCCGGTGCTCGCGAGCATTGGCGTCGTCGGCCCTGCGGGTCAGCCCACCAAGTACGTGGTTGCTGTCTCCAGTCCCAGCCCCACTGCAAAAGGGCTGATGACCATGGCCGACTTCTCCGGCGATACAGTGCTCGTGACCGCTCAGGTAGGCGTCAACCCGTATTACCTGGCGCTGGACTCTACCGGGACGTTCGGATACACGCTCAATAGCGATAAGACGGTTACTTCCTTCCAGCTCAGTTCCCAACTGATCTCAAGTCAGGTGACGCAGTCTACGTTGCCCAGCGGGACGAATCCGGTAAGTCTGTTCTCAACGGGAAGTTCGACAAGTGCTCGCTTAACAGCACCTACGGTTCGTCGCCGCTGCTCGACTTCTCGGGCTGCATCTACGACGCCAACAACAACGTCGACCTTGGGCTCGAGCGCGTCGCGTTCAATGCTCTGGGAGGCCTGACCAAGAATGAGATGGCGGTCGCTACGGCGCTTGAGAACGTTTACGGCAC
>JAICKM010000552.1 GCA_025927935.1 Chloroflexia bacterium
CGGCGCCAGAACTGCCCACAAGGCATCCGAGACCCGGAAGCCGGTCGTGGTGGGGTTATTGCGGGTGCGCGCCCGCGTCCGTTTAGTGGCAGTTGGTGTAGTCATACCCTCATTATACCAGGTTATTCGGATAGGCTCTAACTACACGTACGCTACGGCCAAGCCAATCAGTAACCGCTCCTGGCGCTTCGCATGCCACAGCCCTGTCTTGTCCAAGTCAAACCCCCGCTTCGTTAGTCGCGGAACAACGTCTCGATCCACATGGGCCGCTGCCCGCGCCGCACCGTCTGCCTATGGGCCGGAAAATCGGTGATCTCACAGCGCAATTTCTCCCCATCTCATTGGCGCCCCACCACAACAACAGATTGACCGGCCCGAACCGTTCGGCGGTGACGTAGACCCCGGTCGGATACGGGGGCGGGTGCGGTGCGGCCGGTAGGCCTCCGCCAAGCTCTAGCCAGCCTCGGCGGGGTCCGTATTCCGATACAGCTCGGTTGTCTTGCTCATGCCCAACATAGCGTGGTAGTCTTGCCGCGGGCCTGGAGAACAGGGCGGTGCTCTAATCCCGCCGGGCAAAAGCATCCGCCTGTTTGTGTACGGCGATTGGGCCGAAATCCATAGTCAGGGCCTGCTGCTCCCCAGCAGCACTCCCCAGAACCTGGCTTCCCTGCTTGCGCCGTGCCGCTTAAGCTTGTGTCCGCTCGGCGATGTGATAGGGCACGCTGGTCACGACAATGCCGGGGCGGAACAACAGCGCGCCTTTGAGCCGCAACGCCGACTGGTTGTGCAGCAGGTGCTCCCAGGGGCGCGAGGCCACGAACTCCGGGATCAGCACCGTCAACACCCGATCCGGCTGCTGGCGATGCAAGGCGTCGATGTACGAGAGCAGCGGGCGCAGCAGCGACCGGTAGGGTGAGTCGACGATCACCAGCGGCACGTCGGACACCCATTTGTGCCACTTGCCTTCGAGTTTTTCGACCGCCTCCGCGTCTTCGTCCGCGGCCACGTGGACCGCCACCACGTTCTCGGTGATCGAGCGGGCATAGGCCAGCGTGCGCAACGTCACCTGGTTCACGCCGGCGACCGGCATGACCACCAGATGCTCGATGCGTTGCAGCATTTCGCCCTGCACCGGCACGACGGCGGTCAGGGGGTCCGCATTGGGCAGGTTGACCAGCGGGTTCGACCTCAGCGTCGCACCCTGCGCGGCGGCCCATCCGACCTGAGGATCAACCTGCTCCAGGCTCAACGCGCGGCTCACTTGCGCATAGTGCCGGTGGATGCGCAGGAACATCAGCATCAACACGGGCACCACCACCAGGATAATCCAGGCGCCTGCGTGGATCGTGAATCCCCCGATGGTCACGAGCGCCTGCCCCTCGGCAAACTTGGTCCAGGTCAGGATCAGCAGCACGCTGAAGGTCGTCAGTGCGCCGAACCCGTTCACCGCCGCGCTGCGCTGCCAGCCCGGTGTGCGCTGGCGCCACCACCGCGCGACCATCCCACTCTGCGAGAGGGTGAAGGAGCTGAAGACGCCGATGGCATACAACGGCAGCAACGCCGTCGTATCGCCGTTAAAGAGCACGATCAGGCTGCCGGCCAGCACGGCCAGGGTGATGATGCCGACGCTGTAGGCCAGGCGGTCGCCGCGGAAGGCGAACTGGTGGGGCAGGAAGCGGTCGCGGGCCAGGAAGAAGCTGAGCCGCGGGAAATCGGAAAAGCTGGTGTTGGCAGCCAGCACCAGGATCAGCGCCGTGGCCCATTGCAGCACCTGCCAGAAGCCGCTATGGTCGCCGATGCGGAAGAACGGGATCGGGTCGAAGACAGTACGCCCAATCTGCGAGACGACGCTCTCCGTGGTGGACGGGCGGATCCCGACAATATGATCGGCCAGGAAGGAAATGCCCAGGAACATCGTGCCGAGCAGGACGCCGAGCGTGACCAGGGTTTGGGCCGCGTTGCGCGACTCGGGCGGCTTGAAGGCCGGCACGCCGTCGGAGATGGCCTCAATACCGGTCAGGGCCGTGCAGCCGTTACTGAAGGCGGCGAGGAGCAGCACCAGGCCCACTGTTGCGTCGCCCGCGGGGATAATATCGCGCACCTGGTCCACCGCACCGAGAGTGCCGGTGGCGAATTGGAACAGCCCCAGGCCGAGCATCAAGAAGATGGTGGCCAGAAAGACGTAGGTGGGCACCGCGAAGACGGTGCCGGCTTCGCGCAACCCGCGCAAATTGAGCAAGAGGATCATTGCGATCGCCACCAGGCAGGCTTCGATGCGGAAATTGGCCACGGCGGGCGCGAGCGAAATGATGGCGAAGACCCCGGCCGAAATGCTCACGGCCACGGTCAGCACATAGTCAGTCAGCAACGAACCGGCGGCGATCAGGCCGGGGATCGTGCCCAGGTTCGAGCGCGCGACGATGTAGGAGCCGCCGCCCTTGGGATAGGCATAAATGGTCTGGCGGTAGGAGAAGACGACGATGCCGATCAGCAGGGCAATGGCCAGCGAGATGGAGATATTGTAGGCGAACGCGCCCGTCCCCGCGATCAGCAGCGCACCGAGGACGGCCTCAGTGGCGTAGGCGACGGAGGAGAGGGCATCGGAGGAGAGCACGGCCAGCGCCTGAGTCTTGTTCAGGCGCTCATGCACGGCGGCCGCCGTGGTGAGCGGCGAACCAATCACAATCCGCTTGATCAGATCGAACACCCGCCCGATGCCGGTCGTGGGCTGGAGCGTGCGTGGCAAAGCTTCCAAGTGGCCGGGTCCCAGCCGGCGAAAGCCTTCTTCGGCCGGGCGGGCCCGGCGCACGAACCGATCGCCCGAGTGCGTGCCTTGCCGAAGCTGCAGCCCTTCCAGTTGCGCGACCGAGACGCGCCGCCCGCCGCCCGGCAGGCTCAACTCGCGCCGGGCGCCAGTAGGCAGCTCCGGGAGCCTATCGGCGGGCAGGTCGGGCTGTTCCTCTGCATTCCCCGCCGTAGAGGCGACCACCCGGTTGCCGCCGGCCGCAGTCGGATCGCCCGTGGCCGGTCCCCCACCCGCCCAGCCCCTGTTTTGCGGGATGGCGCCGGCCCGTTCCTCTCCCCGTGGTTCCGGGGTGGCATCCGGCGCCTGGTGCGCGGGGTCCGGGAGGATGGCCCCTTTTGGGCGCGTGGCGGACACGTCGCTGTGGTGGGCGGACTCTGGTTCTGGATTCCTACTCATCGAATCACCTGTTGGCAAGATAGGCATCGGGCAACGCGACGTGGCGGACAGCGATCGCTGTTCGCGCTGCTGACACGGCCTGCTGGGTACTTAGGCTCCATAGGCTGTCTCCGGAGCTATGAGGTGTTCCTGGACAATCGCGATCAGGGTTTCCAGGGCAACCGGTGGGGGCAGGACCAAGATCGGCCGCAGCCGGGCCCGCCGGGGCACGCCAGGCTCGCGGGGGGCGATCATCATCACCGGCACCTCGCGCCCGCAGCGCGCCAACCAGTCCAGGAGGTCCCAACCGGACGCGTCGGGTAAGCTGGCATCCAGGATCAGCAACGCCGGTTCGATGACGAGTTTTTCGGACGCCTCCCGCACGCTCCCCGCGGTCAGCACCAGATAGCTTTGTGCCGCCAGTTTCTGCGCGATGGCCTGGCCCCAGCAGGGATCGGCGGCGACGACCATGATAAACTGGACCTGCCGGCGCGCAGGTTGCGCGCCGGGTTGCTGGGGGGTGCAGATGGGCGTTTCCTGCCCCGCCTGCCGCATCGAGATCGGATTGGTGAGCCGATCCACGGTTTGGTCGTAGGCATGACCGGCGCCCCGCGCCGCCCAACCATCGGGGGTCGGGGCGGCGCTGTACCTGTCCGTGGGCAGCCGCGAGGACTCCACCTGCCTGCTGAACCACCCCGGTCGGCGGCGCGCCGGCTGGGCACGGACCCGATCCCATATGCTGCGCAAGGAGTGGATGAACCAGGCACTCCAGCGATCGCGCCCGCCAACCCGTGTACCGGGCGCCAGAGGTGGGGGCATGACGACCTTCATATCGGCGGGTTGGCGGGCGCGTCCAGCCTCGGCACGAGGTTCGTGCCGGAGTGGCCCGACCACTGCGCCAGGGCAAGATTGCCCCGATCCAGGGTGAACACCGGCTGGACTGCGGCGTCTTCCTCGATGAATACAATCCGGATCCCGGCCATGCCGCTAGGCGCCGGCAGAGAACGAGGGATGCATGCCAGCGCGACCTCCTCGGCCGATCATAACACGCGCCCCATAAGTAAAAGATAAAGATGGGGCGGGAAAGTATAAGGAAAGTATAAGGACGGGCGGGATGCGGCGCGGGTCAGGGCCGGCGCGGGTGGTCAGGCGCGGACGCGGGCCGGGGTGGACTGACCAGGTGCAGATCCTGCGACACCAAGCCCAGCAGGCGGTGCGCGATGCTGGGGTGGCGGAACTCTTGCCAGCGGCCGCGCTGGTGCGTGCCCAGCACAATCTGGGTGATGTGTCGCTCCTGGGCCAGCCGCGCGATGGCCGCCGCGATGTCCCGATCCTGCACTGTGATCACCTCCACGTTGAGATCCTCGGCCAGTTCCAGGTTACCGCGCAGGCCGGCCGCCTCTTCGGGGGTCGAGGGTTGCGCGGGGGGCTCGACATGCACGGCCAGCACCGGCGCCTGCAACCGCCGGGCCAAGTGCCAGGCGCGCCGGATCAGGTCCTTGCTGAACGGGCGGTGGTCCACGGCCACCAAGACCCGCTCGGTCGCCGCCCAGGGCGCGTCGATGCGATGCTCAACCATGTAGCGCTCCAGGGCATCGTCCACGTTCTCGGCAGTGCGGCGGAGGGCCATTTCCCGCAGCGCCGTCAGGTTGCCCTTGCGGAAGAAGTTCTGGAGCGCCATGCGCGCCTGCGCCGGGGGATAAATGTTGCCC
>JAICKM010001003.1 GCA_025927935.1 Chloroflexia bacterium
ATCGCGCGCCGCGGCCTCGTCGGGCGCCCAGCCTTCGAGCAGGATCGCGCCGATCACCGCGCCCTGCATCGGGCCGCACATGCGCTCCCAGGTGATCGGCGGACCGGAGTGAAACAGCAGCCGGCCGTCCATTTCGGGCCAGATCTCGCGGGCCGGGCGCACATCCTCCCACACCGGCTCGGCGGCCAGGATACGGCGCACCGCTTCCTCGTTGGCCGCGGCGATACGCGCGCCCAGGCTGCCGGGCGTGCTGTCGTCAGCCAGCGCCGCCAGCAGGGCGCCCAGCGCGGGATCGCCCTGCGCGGGCGGCTGCCACTCGACATGGAGATGCGGCGCCTGCACAGCGTCCAGCGTCTCGGCAAACGAGCGCACGCCGACGTTCAACACCCGCGGCCCCTCCTGCAACAACGCCGCAATCGGACTCGCCTCACTCATTCTGTATCGTCCCTCCTTAGCCGTCAGCCGCCAATGGTCAGTGGTCGGTGGTCAGTAACCAGCACGCGGCCCGCAGCAGAGCGGTCACATAGGACCGCCCCTACACCTCTCGTCTATCGCCTCTCCATTAGCACTCAGCACCTGCGGGCAGCAGGGCGGTCACATAGGACCGCCTCTACATCTCTGGTCTCTCGTCTCTACTCAGCACTCAGCACTCAGCACTCAGCACTCGTCCTGCCAGGCGGGCGGCGGCGGCGTTGCTGGGGGCGAGGATCACGCCCGCTTCGGTCAGGGTGCGCTGCTGCTGGTCGAGGTGTTGCGGGTCGCCTGCCGTGCCGCAGATCGAGGCGATGATGGGCAGGGTGCGCCCGGCAGCTTCGGCGCGGGCGCGGGCTGCGCGGATAGCCGGGGCCAGGCCGCCCGCCGGGTCGGGATGCGCGCCGTAGCCCAGGACTACGTCCAGCAGCAGCACGGCCACCTGCGGGTCGGCGGCTTCGGCCACGAGGCGCTCGGCGCGCACCGCCAGGTCGATCATCGGGTGCGGGCGGCCCACGGTGAACTCATCGGCGCCCAGGTCCAGGCAGGTGTTCCGGTAGCTGCGCGGCGGGTCCGGCAAGGCCCATTCAGGCGCCAGGGGGGTGTTGGAGTAGACGCCGCCCACGGCGGCGCGCAGCAGCAACATGGCCTCGTAGCAGAAGGTGCCGCCGGAGAACAGCCCGCGCACATAACGCTGTTCCGCGCCGAGCTTGCCGCGGACCGCCGCCACTGCGTCCGTGCCTGCCGGGTCCTCGGCGGGCGGATGGCCCCCGGCCAGGGGCACGGCTTGTCGCGCCGCGTCTTCCAGCGTCGTCACCATGCGTAGCTTCGAGTTGCCCCGGTTGAGGATGCGCTCGCCGGTGTCCATGCCGAGAAACGCGAAGATCACCGACTTAGTCGCGGCGGACGCCGCATCCGCCACCCGCTTCGCCACATCGGGGTGCGGCGGCTTCGAGACGACGACGACCACATCTGTGCCCGCATCGTCCAGCAGGGCGCGCAGCCCGGCGATGGTCATGGCGCCGCCGATGCGCGCCGCCAGGTCGTGGCTGCCGGTGCCGATAGCGTGGGAGACTCCGCCGCCATAGCGGTCGATCAGCGTCGTGACCTCTTGCATGCCGGTGCCCGACGCGCCGACCACGCCGATATTGCCCCGCCGCACGACGTTGGCGAAGCCCAGCGGCACCCCGCCGATGATCGCCGTGCCGCAGTCCGGCCCCATCAACAGCAGGCCGCGCTCCGTGGCGAGCGCCTTCAACTGCTGCTCATCGTCCAGGGCCACATTATCGCTGAAGATCATGACGTGGCGCCCGCTCAGCAGGGCCTTGCGCGCCTCGGCAGCGGCGTAGAGGCCGGGCGTGGAGATGAGCACCAGGTTCGCGTCGGGCATGGCGGCCACCCCGGCGGCCAGGCTGTGCGGCGCCTCGCGTTCGCGTGTGCCCCCTGCGGGCGCCTCCACGCGCAGCAAATCGTTGATCTGCTCGCGAGCGGATTCCACGCCTTCCTCGGTCCCATGCAGGGCGATTATCAGGTCGTTGGGTCCCGCCGCCGCGCCCTCGTCCGTCAACAGGTCCGCGTCGCGCA
>JAICKM010000827.1 GCA_025927935.1 Chloroflexia bacterium
CCACCCGCCTCACCCGCGACATCCATTTGAACATCCCGATCCTCTCAGCGGCGATGGATACCGTGACCGAGGCGCGCATGGCGATTGCCATGGCCCGCGAGGGCGGGCTGGGCGTGCTGCACCGCAATCTCGCCATTGCCGACCAGGTGGCGGAGGCCGACAAGGTGAAACGCTCCCAGGCCGGGATGATCGTTGAGCCGATTTGTCTCGAACCGGAGCGGTCGGTGCGCGACGCGCTGGACTTGATGGCGCACTACCATATCTCCGGCGTGCCTATCGTTGAAGGCGAGCGGCTGGTCGGTATTCTGACTAACCGCGATATCCGCTTCGCCGAGGGCGCCGATCTGGACGAGCCGGTGCGCCAATGGATGACGGCGGCCCCGCTCTGGACCGTGCCGCCGGGCACCACGCTAGAGCAGGCGCGCGAGATCCTGCGCCGCCACAAGGTCGAAAAGCTGCCTGTGGTGGACGAGACCGGTCGCCTGATCGGGCTGATCACCGTTAAGGACATCCAGAAAAAGCAGCAATATCCGCTGGCGACCTACGACCGGCACGGGCGCTTGCTCTGCGGCGCGGCGGTCGGCGTGGGCGACGACGGCTTCGAGCGCGCCGCCGCCCTGATCGAGGTCGGCGTGGATGTGATCTTTGTGGACACCGCGCACGGACACACGGCGAGCGTGATCGAGGCGGTGCGCCGCATCAAGCGCCGCTACGATGTGCCGGTGATCGCGGGCAATATCGCCACCGGCGCCGCGGCCCAGGCGCTGATTGACGCGGGGGCCGACGGCTTGAAGGTGGGCATGGGGCCGGGGTCGATCTGTACCACGCGCGTGGTGTCGGGGGCCGGGATGCCGCAGATCACGGCGGTCTGGGAGGTGGCCCGCGTGGCCCGCCCCGCCGGTATCCCGATCATCGCCGATGGGGGCATCCAGTACAGCGGCGATGTCGCCAAGGCCATTGCCGCGGGGGCGGACACGGTGATGATCGGCTCGCTGCTGGCGGGCGTGGACGAAAGCCCCGGCGACGTGATCCTCTACCAGGGGGAACGCTTCAAGGAGTACCGCGGCATGGGATCGCTGGGCGCCATGAAGCAGCGTGCCTCCAGCCGCGACCGCTACGGGCAGCAAGATGTGGAGCGCCTGGACAAACTGGTGCCCGAAGGCATCGAGGGCCGGGTGCAGTACAAAGGCCCGCTCGCCACCTTCATCTACCAACTGGTGGGCGGGCTGCGCTCCGGCATGGGCTATGTGGGGGCGCCCGATATCCCGCACTTCCAGGAAGAGACCCGCTTTGTGCGCGTGACCGGGGCGGGGCTGCGCGAGAGCCACCCGCATGACGTGATGTTGACCAAAGAGGCGCCGAATTATGCCGGACGCTAGCGGGCAACCGGCGCCGATCCCGCGCGATCGATCCACCCGCCAACTGGTACTAGAGGGCGCCGAGTCCTTCTTCTATGCCGCCGGGCCGACGGGATGCCTCCTGCTGCACGGCTTCACCTCGTCGCCCTTCACCATGCGCGAGATGGGCGCGCACCTGGCCGCGAGCGGCGTGACCGTCTGCGCGCCGCTGCTGGCCGGGCACGGCACTTCGCCCGAAGACTTGCGCACCAAGACCTGGCAGGACTGGATAGCCTCCGCCGACGAGGGCCTGGCCCAGTTGCGCGCCTATGGCTGCACGCGCATCTACCTGGCCGGGTTGTCGCTGGGTGGCGCGCTCACGCTCTACCTGGCCGCCCGCGACCCGGATGCCTACGCCGGGATGGTGGTCATGAGCGCGCCGGTCTGGATACCCGCTATGTTACGGCTGCCGCTGACCGCCGTCAGCGACGCCGTGCCCTACTTCAACAAACGCTTCAGCGATATCGCCGAACCCGGCGCGCGGGTGCGCCATCTGACCTACTCGCGCATCCCGCTGGCGTCGGCGGCCACGCTGATCGATCTACTGGCCCAGATGCGGCCCGCGCTGGGTCGCATCACTATTCCCGCGCTGATTATCTACGCGCGCCATGACCATCTCGTGCATCCGGTGAACTCGATGCACATCTACAGTCATATCGCCTCGCGCGACAAGCGCCTCGTCGTGCTGCACCGCGGCTTCCATATCGTGACCGTCGACCGGGATAAGGACCGCGTGTTCCAGCTTGCCGCCGAATTCATGCACCGGGAAGATTAATGCTTAAAGCCGTCCTGTTCGATATGGGGGATACGCTCCTGCTGCGCAACCACCCCAATCTACAAACCCGCATGCGCCGCCAGAGCGATGCGCTGCACACCATTCTCTGCCACAGCTACCCGGAGATTCCGTTGCCCGCATCCGGCGAGTTTCATGCCCGGCTCAGCGCGGTCATGCGGCAGTACCGCAATAGCGGCGCCACGAGCGAGATCGTGCTGGACCATCTCTGCCGCGAACACGGTTGGCCCATCGATCCGGCGGACGCGGTGTTGCTGACCGCCTGGCACGCACCCATCCTCGACGACGCGATTGTCGAACCGGATATTAAGGCCACTCTGGCCGCGTTACAGCGGCTGGGTTTGCACCTGGGCATCATCTCCAACACCAACTGGCGCAGCCCCTGGCGCGACCGGGAGCTGGCCCACCAGGGCATCCTCGATTACTTTCCGGTGCGCATCTACTCGGCGGACCTGCGCGTCGAGAAGCCGGATGCGCGCATCTTCGCGGCGGCCAGGGCCGCCCTGGGCGATCTCGCTCCCGACGAGGCGCTGTATGTCGGCAACGACCTGGATGATGATGTGGCCGGGGGCCATGCCGCCGGGCTGTGGACGGCCTGGCTGGCGCCCGCCGGCACGACCACCCCACCCGTGGACGCGCCCGTCGCGCCCGACATTGTGCTGACGGCGTTGCGCGAATTGCCGGAGAAAGTCGTTACACAGTTTGATCTGCCCAACCATGCCACGCGGGCCGTGGGTGGATAAGTTTTTCGGACCTTGGCGCTTGCGGGCTTCCGCCCGGACTCGCAGGCGCCA
>JAICKM010001099.1 GCA_025927935.1 Chloroflexia bacterium
AGCGCGGACGATAGCGCGGTTACCGCCGGGCAGGACGCAGGGCACGGACTCTGCCGTAGTTGAAAGCACGCACGGCGACGATACGGCCAACGGAGCCGCCGTTTACGTATACAGTTGTGAGTATTGGGAATGACTGAGGTTGTAGAGAACAGACAACCTGCCGCGAACCGCGAATACCGGCTGGCGCCGGAAGCGCGCCGGACGACGCTCGTCCTCTTGTTGGGCGTGCTGGCGATTGCCATATTCGCGATCTGGAGCCTCATCGCGCTGCTAAGCGGTGGCCTGCAAGGCCCCGAATGGGTCAGCGCCCTGCTGATGCTGGCGATCCTGGGCTTGAGTCCGCTGGTCGCCTGGAGCTTGCTAGCCGAATACAACGCAACCATTCTGACGGATACCGCGGGCCTCACCTACCGGACCATCGGGGGCATTACCCTGACCTACCCCTGGCCGCAGGTGCAGGGCCTCGCGCCCGCCCCGTGGGGCTTCTTTACTTTTGGTGACAAAGCCCGTGCCGCCGGGCGAAATGCGGCTGAATCAACTTTAGCAATAGAAAGAGAACCAGTTACAGGAAAGGATGTAGAGATACCACCGGCGGTGCCGGAGGGCGTGGCCGCCGAGGCCATGCCGGAAAGCGAAACGACCTGGCAGATTGTCGTCGATCCTCCCGCGCCCGAGCGGATAACCAACCCGCTGGCGCGCATGCTGTATCAGCAGTCATATGCCGGAGGGCTGCCCCTGCCAACGGGGTTGCAGGACCGCCCGGCGCTGATCGCCGAGATCGCCGCCCACCGCACCGCCGCCACAACGTCACAACTCTCGGTCTGAGATCGGACCCTGGCGGGTCCCATCCGCGCCGATTGCCGTATCTCTCCCCAGCATCCTGGCTGGAGGAGGAGTTTTAGTTTGGACAAGAAATCCGAAAAAGTGCGTATCATCCCCCTGGGTGGCCTGGGGGAGGTAGGCAAAAACATGACCGTCCTCGAATACGGGGACGACATCATCATTGTCGACATCGGCGTCGCCTTCCCGGAAGCCGATCAGTTGGGGGTGGACCTGGTCATCCCCGATATTACCTATCTCAAGGGCAAAGAGCACCGCGTGCGCGGCATCTTCATCACCCATGGGCATGAGGACCATATCGGCTCGATCCCGTTCATCTACCCGCATATCCCCGCGCCGATCTACACCACGCGGCTGGCGCTTGGCCTGATCGAGGTCAAGTTGCGCGAGCATGGCCTGATGCAGATGGCCGACCTGCGCGAGGTCAAGTCGGGCGATAAAGTGGACGCGGGCAACTTTATCG
Source organism: Chloroflexia bacterium (assembly GCA_025927935.1). The sequence continues at coordinate 1,304 of JAICKM010001099.1, forward strand.
TGGAGTTCTTCCACGTCTGCCACAGCATCCCGGACGCCTGCGGCCTGGGCATCCACACGCCGGAAGGCATCATCATCCATACCGGCGACTTCAAGTTCGATCAGACGCCGGTCGACGGCTACCAGACTGACTTCGCCACGCTGACCCGGTTGGGCAGCGAGGGCGTGCTCTGCCTGCTCTCCGACTGCGTGCATGTCGAGACGCCGGGCTTCACGCCGTCCGAGCGCGAAGTGACCCGCGCCCTGGACACGTTGTTCCGCG
>JAICKM010000482.1 GCA_025927935.1 Chloroflexia bacterium
GCGGGTGATCGCCACGTTTGGCCCCTCGACCATCCAGCCGGTGGTGGCCGCCGCGCGGCTACCGGCGGCGCTGCGGGAGCAGATGCGCGCCGCCTTGCTCGCCATGGCCGAGGACCCCGCGGCGCGCGCCGGGCTGGACGCGGGCTTCGTCGAGCGGTTCGTGCCGGTGGAAGATGCCACGTATGACGATATTCGCCGTATGCGGGCCACTGCCGAGGCGGCCGGCGTCCTGACGCTGGGCTAGCTCCGCGCTGATGGTGGGGCCGCGCGCCTGGGGCGGGCGCGTGACCCGTTGTTCCGGTGGGGCCTTCCGCGTCCTCTTGCTTATCGCGTAACCACGGCGGGCAGCGGACAATAGTACCGCTATACGAAAGCACCGCCCCCGCGCCGCCCGGATGCCCGCCACCGGCCCGCGGTTCCGCCCGGCTTGCTCCTTTTTCGGATCGGAGGTAACGCGTTTTGAGCATTGGCTTGCTCGGCAGCCCCGGCTGCCCGGAGCACTGGTTTGACCACGCCTGGTGGGAGGGCCAGATCGACCAGGCCATCTCAACCCCCGATCCGGCGCTCGCTAATCTGCGGATCACTGTGACCCATTATCAGCTTTCCCTGGCGCTGCGGGCGGTCCTCGCTCCCGCCGCGGGGGCCAACTTCCATACGTGGGCCACCTGGGGATCTAAGAAGGCGGGCACGACGGTCCGGCAAGAAGATATGCCCTATTTGCCCACTCTGGCCCGGTGGACCGGGGGCGGGCTGGGCCTGCTGGGCGGGGCGGCCCTGGGGTTGCGCGAGCCGAAGGCCGCGTGCCTTGCCGCTCTGGCCGGCGTCTCGCTCGGCAGTTGGGGCGCGGAAGCCCTGACCCGGCAACGCCTCGACCATGCCAGCCGGATGATTCTGCGCGGCAACATCATCGTGATCGATGAGATCGGCCGCCAGACCGCGCGCTTCGTCAGCACCTTCCACGGGCATCCCGCGTCCGATGCGCCGCGCCTGGCGGACTTCCTGGCCGCGCTACGCCCGGGCGCCACCGGCGCGGGCGGCCAGGATCTGCTCCGGCACGCCTTCACCCACTACTACTGGAGCCGGCACACCTGCGACCCCGCGGCGGCGCGCGAACATCTGCTGCTGGGCAACCTGTACGCGATCCTGCACGAGCACGTCCGCTTGCAGCCTTATATTGCGGGCGCGATGCCAGGCCCAGCGCGGCGGTTGATCACCCGGCGGCTGCTGCACTTCGTCGTCGGGCGGCACACCATGAGCGCGGCCCAGGATGTGACTCCCTGGCCGGGCGCGCCGGGCGCGGGGCCGCTGCCGCCCGTGGAGAACGCCGAACTGCGCCGCTTCCTATGGGGGCCGGGCGGGTGGGACCGCACGCTCGACGGCGCGCGGGGCAGCCGGGCCGCCAACTGGGCCGAGATCGGCGACCGCATGAACTTTATCTGCGCCCTGTTCCGCACCGGCCACGACGACCCGGCCCTGTTCACCGCGGCCTACACCGCCGCACAATGCGCGGACATCGCGGCGGGCCGCATCCCCGGCGGCCCCCTCTGACCGTCCCCTGTCCTAGCGCAAAAACGCCTCGCGCTGCCCGCCGTCGACCGTGATGATCTGGCCGGTGCTCTGCTTCAGGCGGTCGCTCAGCAGCAGAAAGAAAGCCTCAGCCTGGTCCGCCGGGGTGATCGACCGCTTCAGCAAGGTGCGGTTGGCGTAGAACTGCGCCAGCTTGTCGCGTAACGCTTCCGTCGATTCGTCTTCGCTATAGGCGATCTTATACTTCGCCAGCGAGGCGATGACGCGGTCGCGGGGGAACATGGCACTGCCCTGCACGACGGTGGCCGGCGCCACTCCGTTCACGCGCACCAACGGCGCCAGCTCGATCGCCAGTTCGCGCACCAGGTGGTTGGCCGCCGCCTTGCTCGTGTCGTAGGCCACGCTGCCCTCCTTGGCGACGACGGCGTTGGCCGAGGTGGTCAGAACCAGGTTGGCCGGCAAGCCTTGCGCCTGCCAGACCTGGGCCGCTTCATCAGCCACCAGATACAACCCGGTCACGTTGACGGCGAACGTCAGCGCCCACTGGTCGTCGCGGATGTGGCCTGTCGTGTCCGGGGGAACAAAGATCCCGGCAGTCACGGCGACCGCATCGAGGCCGCCGTAGGCCAGCATGACCTGATCCAGCATGGCGCGCACGCTCTCGCGCTGGGTGATGTCGGCGGGCAGGCCGATGGCCGGGCCGCAGTTCGAGATGCCGCTGCCCGCCACGCCGATGCCCAGCCCATAGCGGTCGGTGATCGCCTTCGAGGTGGCATCCGCGCCCGCGATGTCCTTGTCCACACAGACAATGTGCGCGCCTTCCTGGGCCAGCCGCAGGGCCGTCGCGCGGCCAATGCCGCTGCCCGCGCCGACCACGGCGATGATCTGGCGGGCCAGTTCCTTTTCGGGCGGCATACGTTGCAGCTTGGCCTCTTCCAGCAGCCAGTACTCGATGTCGAAGGCTTCTTGCAGGGGCAGGGCGGTGTATTCGTCGATGGCCTCGGCGCCGCGCATCACCTCGACGGCACAGTTGTAGAACTCGGCGGTGACGCGCGACTCGCTCTTGTCCTTGCCCCAGGCGACCATGCCCAGGCCGGGGATCAGGATAACCGTCGGGTTGGGGTCGCGCATGGCGGGGGAGTCGGCGTGCTTGTGCTGCTCATAATAGCGCGCGTAGTCCGCGCGGTATTGCTCCAGCCCGGCGCTCAGTTTTTGTTTGAGCGCGGCGACATCCTCGTTTTGCGGATCCCAGTTGACATAAAGTGGCTTGATTTTGGTGCGCAGGAAATGGTCGGGGCAGGAGGTGCCGAGTTCGGCCAGGTGCGGGGCGTCGTGGCTGTTGACGAAGCGCAGGATAGCGGGATCCTCTTGCACCGTGCCGATGAAGCGCTTGTACTGGCTAACCTGCCCGCGCAGCCAGGGCAGGATCTCGCTCAGGACGGCGTGGCGCCCGGCCTCGTCCAATGGCTGGTAGCGGGCGCCGCCGAAGGTCTGCGCGCCCTGGTCGTGCTCCTCGATATAGCGGGCTGCGCGCTCGATCAGATCGAGGCTCAGTTCGTAGCAGGCTTTATCGTCGTCGGCCCAGTTGATCAGGCCGTGCCCGCCCAGGACCACGCCTTTGGCCTGCGGGTGGGCGTGCACGATCTGCTCCAGCTTCAGGCCCAGGTCGAAGCCGGGTCGCTGCCAGGCCGTCCACACCACCTCGTCGCCGTAGATCTCGCGCGTCAGCCGCTCCGAGTTGCGCGCCGCCGCCACCGCGATCACCGCGTTCGGATGCGTGTGGTCGACATGCCGGTAGGGCACGAAGCCATGCAGCGGCGTGTCGATGGACGAGGGGCGGGGATTCAGGTTGAAGGTGCAGTGGTTGTAGAGCGCGACAATGGCATCTTCGATGGGCGTTTTCGGCCCCCGGTGTGGCGCGTGGTGATAGTGCTCTTGCAGGGCTATCAGTTTGTCCATGTAGAGCGACGAAAAGTTCTCGCGCTTGGCCGTGCGCAGGTCGCCGCCCGAACCTTTGACCCACAGCACGGACACCGGCTCCCCGGTCAGGGGATCGGTTTCGGTGAGCTTGGCCGAGGTGTTGCCGCCGCCGGTATTCGTGATGCGCCCATCGGCTCCCAGCAGATTGGAGCGATAGACGAGCCGCCCCAGCGGGTCTAGCCCGGCGGCCACCGTGTCGTCCCAGGCGTAGGTTACGTGGCGGTACGATTTCGATTCCGTCACCATCGTGGGGTTCCTCCTTAGGTGCGTTTGCTCAGTTCCTGGGTCTCGTAGGTCCGCACTTCGTCCAGGAACCCCAAGCCCGCCGGCACGTCGTGTTGTAGGCAGTAATAGTCCCAGACCGCCGCCCAGGGCAGGCCCTTGAGTTCCTCCAGCCAGGCCAGCCGGGCGGTATAATCGCCGGCCTCCTCCATCTGGCGCAAGCGGGCGGTCGGTTCGAGCAGGGCCAGCAGGGCGGCGCGCAGGACATTGCGCGCGCCGATGGTCCAGGCGGCAATGCGGTTGATGCTGGCGTCAAAGTAATCCAGCCCGATATGCACGCGGTCGAGGTAGCCTCCCGTGACGACCTCGCGCAGCATGGCTTGCGCCTCATCCGTCAGCGTGACGACATGGTCGCTATCCCAGCGCACGCCGCGGCTGATGTGCAGCACCACGCCGGGCACATACAGCAGCACCGCCGAGAGCTTGTCGGCAATCGACTCGGTGGGGTGGAAGTGGCCGCTGTCCAGCGTGAGCAGGATCTGCTGACGGATGGCGTAGCCCAGGTAGAACTCGTGCGAGCCAACCACGTAGCTCTCCGAGCCGAGGCCGAAGAGCTTGCTTTCCACCGCATCCAGGTTGTACCGCGGATCGATCTGCTCGGCCAGGATGGCATCGAGCGATTCCTGGAGGCGGCGGCGGGGCGCGGCCCGATCCACGGGGGTGTCTTTGAGGCCGTCGGGGATCCAGATGTTGGTGGCGGACGGTGTAGTCAGTTGCTGACCGAAATAGGCGCCGATGTGGCGGCAGGCGATACAGTGGGCGATCCAGAACCGGCGGATGGCCGGGTCGGCGCTGGCGAGGGTGAACCCACTATCGGCCAGTGGGTGAGAGAAGAGAGTCGGGTTGAAGTCCAGCCCGTGCCCCTTCGCTTTCGCCCAATCGACCCAGCCGGCGAAGTGTTCCGGCTGGAGCGCGTCGCGCTCCACCTTCTTGCCGCCGGTCTCGGCATAGATAGCATGGAGGTTGAGGCGGTGGGTGCCGGGGAGCAGGCTGTAGGCGCGGTCGAGGTCGCGGCGCAGTTCGTCCGCGCTGCGCGCTTTGCCGGGATAGTTGCCGGTGGCCGCGAGACCGCCGCCGAGGGCGGTGTCGGGCGACTCGAATCCGGCCACGTCGTCGCCCTGCCAGCAATGGATGCTCAACGATACGCGACCCAGTGCCGCTAACGCCTGGTCCGTATCGACACCCAGCGCCGCATAACGCTCGCGGGCCGGTGTATACGCTTCTTGCACTTGTTTGGTTGTCGGAGACGTGCCGCTCATCGCTCGTCCTTCCTGCTTTCTGGTGTCACTCCAGATGGAAAATTTCGGTCAATTCCACAAACATCTCATCGGGGCGCGCATTATTAGGGGACTCGAAAAAAGGCGCCATAAATTCCTGCCAGCGGGTATTGACCTCGGTCTCGGCCATGCGCGCCTGGGCTGCGGCCAGACTGTCGGGTGTCTCGAAGTAGCCGAACAACAGCCCATCATCGCGCACAAACAGCGAATAATTGTGCCAGCCCGCGTCGCGCAACGCCTTGAGCATCGGGGGCCAGACCTGCTCGTGCTGCCGTTTATATTCTTCTAACCTATCCGGTTTGACCTTGAGCATAAAGCCTACCCGTTTCATACTCGGCTCCCTGCTGGAGACGGCGGTCACTGCGGCGGCTGAAGAAAGGTGTGCCGCCGCAGCGACGGCCGGTGCTTAGCCCCGTTTAGAAGTCAAAATTGTCGATGTTAGTCTTGTCGAAGACGGTCGGCTTGCCCAACAAGACCGTCCCGTCCTGGGCGATGGTGTAGCTGCCCAGCTTGCCCGCGGTGA
>JAICKM010000280.1 GCA_025927935.1 Chloroflexia bacterium
ACCCAAACTCCATCCCGCGCGTAGACCCGCACCTGGGTCACGGTGATGTCGTGCATCGGCACCGGGTAGGGCGGACACCAGCCGGTATCTTCCAGCCCTGCCCCAGCGGGCGAATAGCGATAGACCGCCGGAGGCGCCGTCCAATTGCTGATCTCCAGGTAGAGGTCATCGCCGGCGGGCATGACGCCGTCGATATTACCCGGCACCGGCACACGGGTCAGCGCGCCGGTCATCTGGTCCAGGTAGCGTAGCTCAGGCCGGGCATCGACCAGCGCGATGACAAACAGCCGGTGCTTGCGGACCCAGAACCGCTGCAAGACGGCGGTGCTTTCCGCGACCACCACCGTAGCCCGTGGCAGATCGGGGTGGGCCAGCGACGTGCTGATGATTTCGCCGTGGCCGCCGCGACCGGGGCGCAAAAGATAGAGCCGGTCGCCCAGCACGTAAAACTGGCGGATATTGGCCCGCAGACCGGCGACCGCGGTCCAACGTGCCCTTTCCGGCTGATCCAGCGCCGCCCGGCGTGCGCGATAGACGCGCACCCGCCCATCCTCGCCGCTACGCACCCAGCCAATCAGCCAGTCGTCATGCACAACCACCTGCGCATGATCGGCCGGTCCCCAGCGAATGCGCGGGCCGGTGGCCGGTCCCAGGATCTGGGCATCCCGGCTCGGCTCTGAGCCGAGCCGGTGGAGATAGGTATAGGGAGGCGTCCAGGCTGTCGCTCCCCCGGTCCGTGGCGGGGGTGGCGTGAAGCGCTTATAGAGGAAGCCGGAGTTATCAGGCAACCAGGTCAGCCCGCCGAAGCGCGCATGGGGAATGGAATGATCGCAGATGGCGCCGGTAGCCGTATCCAGCACGACCAGCGTGCTGTCTTCCGAGCCGCCGAAGGACACGCCGGCGGCTACGCGGCGCCCATCACCAGACGGCACAAACCAGTCGATCGCCTGATGTACCTCGCCGTCGAGACCAGCGTGATTGGGATCCAGCACGACCTGCTCCGTTGCATCCGCTCGCGTGCGAGTTACAAGCTGGGGCACTTGCGCGGTGGGTAAACGACGCAAATAAAACAGGCGCTCGCCCACCAGGCGAAAACTGTAGCGCGCGGTTCCGGCCTGGCCCAGAGCCGTAAGGTTATGCAACAAGGCGTCCCGCTCCGGCAACGACGCCAGCACCCCGCGTGCGTAACGCGCCTGTTCGTGGAGCCAACCCTGGCTGGTGGGACTCTGCCAGTCTTCCATCCACCGATACGGGTCCGTGGTCGTGAAATCAAACAACGTTTCGACCACCGGCGCAGACGTCGCCCGCGGCGGGCGGGGAGTAGGGAGCAGTCCCGCGGGCGCCCGGCCAGGGCGCGCTCCGGCGCGCAGCCCGACGCGGGGGGGCAACTCATAAGCTAACTGCGAAGGTATCATGACACGACTCCTATTTCATCGCGGCCGCAGCAATGCACGGAGGGATGCGCACCCTCCGCCACCCCGCCAGTATCCGGCGGGAAGCGGGCGCGGCCCGTCCGGTTGCGGGCGAGAACTTCCTGGGCAAAAAAGAAGCGCGTCCACCGGACGCGCCACCAGCCAGCCAGGGACCAGGACGCTACGTCAATAGGCACAGCACGCGCAGCCGCAGTTCCCCAGCAGGGAACCCGGCACGGCGATAGAGGGCATAGCGATCACCGGCGTATTGCCGGCGGGCGTCCACCCAGGCAAAAAGGCCATACTGAACTGCATCCACATCTCCCGGTGGCTGAAGACAACAACGTGGTAGCGCGGATCACCGGCGATCCTGGGGCCGAGCACTCCCGGTTTCCGTAGCCGTAGGCGGGGCGGCAAAGAGGTCACGACAATGTGTTCCAACAGCAGTATAACATAGCGCCAGGGGCGGCAACAACCTTTTCTGACCAGGAAGGTGGAACGGCAGTATACGACCCACGCTTCATGCGGCCAATACCGGGCCATGCTGGTGAGCATGGCGGGCAAAGGGCCGGCGAGTCCACGAGCAAGCCCGGCCGTGGCACGCACTTTGCCTATATAACTGGCAACTGGGGTTCCAACCCCAAGCGGATTTACGGATTATCCGTCTGCCGGCAGCAGGGTGCGCAGTTTGATACTGCCGCGGCAGGCATCCATTATAGGGGGATTAAGCGATGCTATCACTTATTGGTTGGTTGATTGTCGGCGCCATTGCCGGTTGGTTGGCAAGCATGTTCATGGGCAAGGGCGGCTACGGCCTGCTCGGCGACATCATCATGGGCATCATCGGTGCCTTCGTCGGCGGCTTCCTCGTGAGCCTGATTAACCCGGACTTCAGCATGAGCGGCAACTCCTGGTGGGTCACCATCCCGGTCGCCTTCATCGGCGCCGTGATTGTGATCTGGCTCGTGCGCCTGGTTACGCGCGGAAACACCGCCGTCTAAGAACCGCACACCGCGCAAATAGACCTTGGACCCGTCGCCGGCTAAACCGGCGACGGGTCTTTCCTTGGGCGCCGGCCTTCTTCAGTGTGCGGGCAGTGGCCCGATTCGCGGTGGTTCGTGGGCCGGTTGGCAACCCGCCTTACAACGCACGCGATCCCACCAGGGCGCATGGTTCTTGCTTAGGTATAAAGCCAAAGAAGCCGGCAACACGGCCCCACCGGCACGCGACCGAGGCATAGGAGAATGCACTGTCATGCAGCAGCCGCCTGAAACGCCGGTCCCCGGCACGGAGTCCGCAGCCCATCCGATGGCCGTCGCCGACCGCGCGGCAATTTTAGGCGAGAAAGACCGGGTGGCCCGGCTGGGGCGCATTCGCCAGTTTGTATTCGGCTCCCTGGATGGCCTGCTGGTGCCGCTGGGGGTGGTGAGCGGCGTGGCCGGCGGGACCGGCGACGTGCACGCCGTCATCGTGGCCGGGCTGGCCGAGGCGTTCGCCGGGGCGCTCTCGATGGGCGCCGGGGAATTCCTCTCCGGCCGCGCGGAGGCGCAGGTGCAGCAGGCCGAGGTCGCCGCCGAACTACAGCGCGTGCGATCCGCGCCCGAGTACGAATTCAATGAGATGATCGTGATCCTCGAAAGCGAGGGCGTGCGCCCGGAGGATGCGCGAGTCATTGCCCAGCGCTTGCACAAAAATCCGCCCGCCTTCGAGAAGACCATGGTCGAAAAAGAACTGGGCCTCGACATTGAACCGGACACCATCCGCATCGGCGACAGTCTCACTATGGGCGGCTCCTATATTTTGGCGTCCATCGTGCCGCTGATCGCCTACTTCTTCTTGCCCTTGCAGCAGGCGTTTCTCATGTCGCTAGCGCTGACGTTCGTGGTCCTGGCCGCCATCGGCATCTTCCGGGGCCGGCTGGCGAAGCTCAACCTGTTCAAGAGCGCCATCGAAGTGGTGCTTATCGGCTCGGTATCCGGGTTGGGCGGCTATCTGCTCGGCATCTGGCTGCCCAAACTATTGGGCTATTAAGCCCGCGCGCCGGACCCAGCCGCTACCAGATCTCCAACCTCCTCCAGGTAGTCGAGGATTTGCAGCGCGTCGCTTTCCGGGATGATGGTGACGGCACACCCGGCATGCACGATCACATAGTCGCCCACGCCGGCTTCGGGCACGGAGACGAGATTCACCTCCTGAGCGGCGCCGCCCAAATCGACCCGCCCGGTCCGCTGCAACGGAACCGCAGCGCGGATTTCGAGTATTTTCCCCGGTATTGCCAGACACATGTTACCGCACCTCCCGATGAACCGTACCCATAGCGCCCCGGCCACCGGGAGTTTCCCGCTATGCTGTTTGGCGCCTACTCTGCGTCCTCGATCTCGATGCTTTCCAGCCGGATAGCCTGCGCCTGGGGATCAGCCGGGTCAGGTAGCACGCGGATGTCCAGCCGCGCGCCTTGCGCCAGCGTCCCGACGGCGGCCAGGAGAAAGTGTTCGCGCAGATGATCCGGACTCGCCGGGACCAGCACGCCCACCACCAGCCCAATGCGGACCACCCGGCGGGCGTGGTGCTCCGCGGCGAGCTGATTAACCGTGCCGAGCAGGTCCGCAATCACCGCGGTTTCATGCATGGGGCTTTACTCCTTGCTGTACATTTGCAGATCCGCGACCACGGCGCGTACCACTGCGTCCACGGTGCCGGCGACGGCGGGCGACAACGCAAGCCCGGCGGCAAAGTTCGCGCCCTCGATGCCGTAGACCAGCATCCGGGGCGGAAGTTCGCCCAGCGCACGGGCCAGTTCGATGGCCTCGGCCACGCTGAAGGCGTGAGTCGAGTAGCGGAAGAACCCCGTAGGCACCGGCTCTCCATCCGGCTCCAGCCGGTGCATCGTGCCGGGGGCCGCGCCCGACTGGACCGCGTCACAGAGAATCACAAACTGGGCACCCTGCCAGGCTTCCAGCAGGGCCGCCCCTTCGCCGCTCTCCGCGATCACACGGGCCTGGCCCCGCGCCGCATCCGCCACGCGCCGGGCGATCACCAGCCCGGCGGCATCGTCGCCGCGATACTCGTTGCCCACGCCGATCACCAGCGGCAGGGATGCGGATTCTGTTGGCGGGCGATGGTCCATCGCTGTCCCTCCGGCGATTCTGCATGCAGGGGGCCGGTTTGCAACCGGCCCGCCGCCCGGCCCCAGGGAACTTCTAGTCCCGGTCGATAGTCAGATTGAGGAAGTGGGTCGCGCACGAGATACAGGGATCGTAGTTGCGGACGGCTTGCTCGCAGCGCCAACGCAATTCTTCCTGATCGAGATCCATATGCTCGCTGACGAAGCGCGCCAGGTCCAACTCGATCATCTTCTGATTCTGCGACGTGGGCGGCACGATCTTGGCGTTTACGATCAGCCCGCGCTCGTCGATCTCGTAGCGATGGTAGAGCAGCCCGCGCGGCGCCTCGGTGCAACCATAGCCGATGCCCGCGCGTGGCTCCACCGGCACCGCGGGGGCGGCGGGGCGCTCGTATTCGGCCAGGATGCGTAAAGCTTCGTCGCAGGCATAGACCGTCTCCACGGCGCGGACGATGATGCTCTGGAAGGGGTTGCGGCAGACGCGGCCCAGTCCGGCATCGCGCGCCGCTTCTTGCGCCAGCGGCGACAGGTGGTCGAAGTTCAGGTTGTAGCGCGCCAGCGGCCCAGCCAGGTACGCGCCGCGCCCCTTCAGCGCCGACTGCAGCGCGTTGGAGTGGGCGACATGCTGCTCGGCGAAATGGTCTTCGTATTCCCGCACGGCGATATCCAGGCCCTTGTTCGACACGATGCGCCCCTCATTGAGGGGATACTCGGCGGGGTGCTGGAGGGCCACGAACTCGTAGTCCTGCTCGAAGCTAGGGAACGGGAAGGTCGCCACCAGGCGCACCGTCTCCAGGGCGGCGTCGCGCGCCCAGCGCAATTGCTCGGTGATGCCCGCTAGCTCGGGCCGGGTGGGCACGCGATAGAACCCGCCCACGCGCACGTTGATCGGATGCACCTCGCGCCCGCCGATGACCGACATCAGCTCATTGCCGATCTTCTTAAGGGCTAGCCCCCGGCGCACGACATCCGGGTAGTCCTTCGCCAGTTGGATGGCATCTTGATAGCCCAGGAAGTCGGGAGCGTGGAGCATATAGATATGCAGTACATGGCTCTCAATCCACTCGCCGCAGTAGAGCAGGCGGCGCAGTGCCCGCAATTGCCCAGCGACCTGCACGCCGAAGGCATCTTCCAGGGCATGGACGGAACTCATCTGGTAGGCTACGGGGCAGATACCGCAGATGCGGGCGGTGATGTCGGGCGCTTCGCTGTAGGCGCGCCCGGGCAAGAGGGCCTCGAAGAAGCGCGGCGGCTCGAAGATGCGCAACTGGACATCCGTGACCGCGCCGCCAGTGATCTTCACATGTAGCCCACCTTCCCCCTCGACGCGGGCCAGATAGTCTACCTGGATGGTCTTACTCTTGCCCATGGAACTCACTCTCTTTCCGGAAAGCCTCGGCGTCGGCATTGAAGGTGCGGAACGCGCGGCCCACCACGGCATCCGGAGCGCCCAGTTGGATCCAGCGCGCACCCAGCGCGGCGGTGTTGGGCGTCTCTTTCGGGCCGAAGCAGCCGTAGCAGCCCCGGTTATACGCCGGGCAGAGGGCGCCACACCCGGCGTGCGTCACCGGCCCCAGGCACGGCGTGCCGTGCGCGACCATGACGCAGACCGTGCCGCGGAGTTTACACTCCACGCAGACGCTATGCGGTGGGACGTTCGGCTTGCGGCCCTGCAAATAGGCGCTGACCACTTCCAGCAGTTGGTGCTTGTTGATGGGGCAGCCGCGCAACTCGAAATCGACCGGCACATGGGCGGCGATAGGCGTGGAGCGATCCAGCGTGGAGATGTATGCCGGGCTGGCGTAGACCATCGGGATCAGCGCCTTCACGTCCTTGAAGTTACGCAGCGCCTGGATGCCGCCCGCCGTCGCACAGGCGCCGATAGTGACCAGGAAGCGCGACACGCGGCGCACTTCCTGGATGCGCTCGGCGTCGTGGGGCGTTGTGATCGATCCCTCCACGAGCGAGAGATCATACGGGCCTTTCACTACGGCCCGCGAGGCTTCGGGGAAGTTCGCGATGTCCACCGCGCCCGCCAGCGCGAGCAGTTCATCCTCACAGTCGAGCAGACTCAACTGGCAGCCGTCGCAGGATGAGAACTTCCAGACGGCCAGTTTCGGTTTGCGTGTTGCCGGCATATCAAACCTCTCGCTTCCCGAACCACTCTTTGATTGCCGAGTAGGCGAATACGGGTCCGTCCTTGCAGATGAAGAAAGGCCCAAGCTGGCAATGGCCGCACAGCCCGATGGCGCACTTCATGTTGCGCTCCATGGAGATAAAGATGCGTTCGTCGGGAACCCCGCGGCTCTGGAGTTCGCGGATAGTGAAGCGCATCATGATTTCCGGGCCGCAGACGAAAGCTACCGTGTGGGAAGGATCGAACGCCGCTTTGGGGATGAGCGTCGTCACCGTGCCCACGTGACCTTGCCAGCCGTCCGTGGCCTTATCCACGGTCACGCCCACCTCCATGTCGAAGCGCCCGCGCCAGCGCGCCAGTTCATCCGTATACAGCAAGTCTTGCGGAGTGCGCGCGCCGTAGAGCAACACAATGTTGCCGTAGGCGGCGCGCTGGGCCAGGAGGTGATAGAGGACCGGGCGCAAGGGCGCCAGGCCGATCCCCCCCGCGGCCACCACCACATCGCTGCCGGCCGCCGCCTCCACGGGCCAGTGGTTGCCGTATGGCCCGCGCACCCCCACGGTCGCCCCGCGCGGCATCCGGCACAGCGCCTCTGATACCGGCCCGACAGCGCGGATCGTGTGGGTGAGTATCTGAGGCCGGGCCGGGTCGCCGCTGATCGAAATGGGCACCTCGCCGACGCCCCAGACGTACAGCATATTGAACTGGCCGGGCGCGAAGGAGAAGCCGGTCGCGTCCGGCGCTTCGAGATCGAGCGTCAGGGTGCCGGGAATCTCCTTGCGCACCCGTTGCACGCGATAGGGTTGGACCAGCATGGGCGTGCTCGTCGTCGTGATCATCCCGCTACCTCTCATAGCCATACCGTCGCCGCGCAGCTGTCCGGCGGCGCCCGCGCGGGTGCGCGGTTCTTCCGGCGAGGACGTTATTACCCGCCATACACATCCAGCAGTTGCAAGCGCGTCGCCTGGAGCCGGGCCATCATGGTCTGGGCAAAGCGCTGCATCAACTCGTAGCCCAGATCGTGATCGGCATCGCACTTGCCGCGCAGGCATAGCCCGTTAAAATCAATGGCGCGGATCATCGTCAGGGCGCGGCCGTCGAAGTGCCAGCGATAGGGCGGGAACAACCACGACCAGCCGAGTACCTCGTCCTTCTCCACTGTCTGGATCACATGGGATCCCCGGCCCGGCACATGCAGTTCCAGCGACACCTGGCCGTAGGTGATGATATAGAAATGGTTCGCCGGATCACTCTCGTGGAACACGTATTCCCCGCTCGCAAACCTGACGGGATGTGCGCACTCGGCAATCGCCACCAGATGGGCGGGCATGAGACCTTTTAAGAAGGGTTGATCGCCCAACACATATTCCGAGGTATCGATCATTGCGGGCCTCCAGTGGGGACGGGAGCGACTCCCTCAGACTCGCGGATGGCGCGGGCCTCTTCGGTGATATCGATGCCGACCGGGCACCAGGTGATGCAGCGGCCGCAGCCCACACAGCCCGCCGTGCCGAACTGGTCAATCCAGGTGGCAAGCTTGTGCGTCATCCACTGCCGGTAGCGCGCTTTGGGCGTGGGCCGCACGCTGCCGCCGTGGATATAGGAGAAATCGGTCGTGAAGCAGGAGTCCCAGCGGCGCTGCCGCTCGGCATGCTCGCCGGCCAGGTCCGTCACTTCCTCCACGGTGGTGCAGAAGCAGGTCGGGCAGACCATGGTGCAG